>CAYIFT010000018.1:0-11954 GCA_964362765.1 Candidatus Woesearchaeota archaeon
AAAGAAGTTAAGTATATTTATACAGAAGCAGGTGGAAAGGGTGTGGGTGTTTTGAGTGGATGGAGGCACAGTAAAGCAGATATCATGGCTTATATGGACATAGACTTGTCTACAGATTTAAGTAGTTTTCGAGGACTTATAAAATCAATAGAAGATGGATACGATATCAGTGTAGGATCTAGGTATCATCCGGAATCAGATGCTACGAGATCTTTTTATAGGTTAATATTCAGCAAGCTTTATCTGATATTTTTTTATAAATTTTTGCTGGGCGTAAAATGTAATGACGCACAGTGCGGTTTCAAGGCTGTAAACAGGAGGGTTGTGGACAATATAGTGCCTTTGGTGAAAGATACTGATTTCTTTTTTGAGAGCGAACTTCTTTATTATGCATATAAAAAAAGATACAAAATTAAAGAGGTTCCTATAAAATGGAGAGAGAATAATTTTAGCAGTGTAAATATAATGAAAACCATACCAAAGTTTATCAAAAATGTTTTTAGATTAAAGTTTTCGAAAATACCAGAATAATTTTCAAATGATAAAGGTCAACATACAGAAGAATTATAGAGCATACTTGATTTTATTAATTATATTATCCTTATTTTTTCATCTTGTCTATTTAGATTATTCTAGATTCGAACACGAGATGGCTAGGGATATCATAATTGCTGAGAAGATTTTAAATGGCAATTTAGTATTTCATGGTTTAATCGGCTCTTTAGAAAAAGATAATTCTGTAGGAGAGGATGCTGTTCAGCAGAGCTTTGGGCCTTTGTACTACTATCTGATTGCCTTTTCTTTGATATTTGCATCTGGCCATTATTACTATCCTTTAATGCCTTATGTGCTTGCTGTGGTGATACATTTACTTTCTGTACTGGTATTATTTAAGCTCTGCAGAGAATTTTTTAATATTAAAACAGCATTAATTGCTTCATCTTTATACACATTTAGTCCTTGGGTTTTTGTTCATGTCGGGGGCATGTTTACTAATTCAGCTTTTCCGGTTCTTCTTGTTACATTTTTTATATACAGCATGTTTAGATTTTTGATTAAAGACGATAATAAATATCTGATCTTTGGAATGGTATCGTTAGCTTTAGCAACACAATTGCATCTATCTACCTTAACATTACTTCCTGCATTCATTTGTTATTTATTCTTGAAAAAGAAATTTAAATTAAAATACTTTTTTGCTGGTTTAGCTTTGTCTTTTCTTTTATTTTTACCTTTTTTATATTATAATATTACTAATAACAGTATTGGTTCTATCTTTACATTTCTTTCGCAGAGATATGAAGCTAGTTTTTTTCGTACAGTTATAGAATCAGTTGGAATGCCTATTCTTTACACCACTCCCTATTTTGGAAAGTATTTGTTAGGCGATGTAAAATTTAGTATGGCTGTTAATGCTTTAGTTTATATTCTTGCAGCTTTTATGGTAGTGCTGTTTTCCCTAGCTATTTTTAGCTTATTAAAGGCTCTCTTTAGAAGCAAAGATATCAGATTTAAGATATTACTTATATGGATTGTCGTACCAATTTTACTTTATATCATGTCATCAAAAGATTTGAGTCCGCATTATCTAAACATACTTTTACCATCACAATTTATTGTATTGGGAATATATTTAAACAAAATAAGTAAATCATTTAAGCTACTGGAATATCTACCCTACATATTAGTTCTTACTAACCTTATATTTATTATATTATTCTTTAACCTAGTAAATGAAAATAACGGCACTTCTGGCATATTTGGTGTTCCATACGAGATTAAATATGAATTAATGAATTTTATAAAAGATGATTCTAAGGGTGCAGATTTAATAGTGAACTATTATAAGGGAATTATAGGAAAAAGAGATCTGAATTTTTTATTCAATAAAGCAGGGTTAAATCCAAAAATTAATATTATTAATGACTTAGAGGAATATAAAGATGGATATTTAATTTTAGACAGATTCAGTTATTACAGTAATGATAAAGGCATTAGAGAAGAATGGATAATTGATTTTCCATTAATCAAGAGAATTGGTAAATATGAGATATTTAAAAAATGAAAAAAATAGTTGTAATACCAACATATAATGAAAGTGAAAATATTGTCAATTTAATTAATCAGATAAATAAATTGGAAATTAATGATATGCATATTCTTATTGTGGATGATAATAGTCCAGATGGTACTGCAGATTTGGTAAGAAAGATCTCTAAAAAAAATAATAATGTGCATTTGCTATCAAGAACAGCTGATAGAGGAAGGGGAAGTGCAGGTATAGCTGGATTTAAGAAAGCATTGGAAATTGGAGGCGATATAATTTGCGAGATGGATGCTGATTTTTCACACAATCCAAAATATTTACCAGACCTTATTAATAAATTGAGAGATTGTGATGTTACAATAGGTTCAAGGTTTGTGAGTGGTGGAAGCGATGAAGATAGACCCTTTTTGAGAAGATTACTCACAATACTAGCTAATTTTTATATAAGGGTCTTGCTGGGATTAAAGGTTGGAGATTGCAATTCTGGATACAGAGGTTTTAGAAGAGATGTTCTTCAAAAAATAAATTTAGATAAAATAACTTCAAGAGGGCCTTCGATAGTGCAGGAAATACTGTATAAAGCACACCTGGCTGGATTTAGCATTAAAGAGATTCCTATTGAGTTTGTTGAGAGAAAAGAAGGAAAATCAAAACTTGGATTGAGGCACCTGTATAAAGGTTACACCATGGTTCTGAAATTAAAATTTTTGCGCCTTATTGGTAGAATTTAGGCGCTCTCTAATTATTAGGAACTTTTAAATAATGTTAATTTTTATTCTGCATTATGAGCGTCTTTAAAGCAGTTGCTAAAGGATTTATTTTGATGATGTTTGGTGTAGTTATTACCAGAGCAATCGGTTTTTTTTACAAAGTTTTATTTTCAAGATCGTATGGAGCTGATGGATTTGGTTTATTCTCAATAGGGTTAGGATTTTTTACATTACTAGCAACATTTTCTATTATGGGTCTCAATATTGGATTAAGTAGGTATATCTCAATGTACAGGCAAAAAGACACAAAAAAATTAAACAAAATTATATTGATATTTACTACTATATCTGTTTCGGTTAGCATCTTATTAGCAGTTATTCTTATAATTCTATCGAGTCAGTTATCTAAGATATACAAATCAGATGAATTAGTGGTCATTTTTAAATACTTTGCACTCGGAATTCCTTTTTATGTGGCGATGCTACTCTCTCAGAAAATTTTTGAAGGGCTTAAAAATTTTAAATACAGCGCAATATTAGAAGTTTCTTTGAGCGTGATTAAATTTCTATTTTTATTGTTGTGCGTTCTTTTTGCATTTAATTTGTCTGCTGTTGTTCTATCTTTTATTGTGTCACTTTTCTTTGTGAGTATTATTGGGCTGTATCTTGTAAATAAATTTGTTAAGATAATTGATGTATTTAAGTCAAAATTTGATAGCAAACTGCTGGTAGATGTTGTAAGGTATTCTTGGCCATTATCATTAGCATTAATATTACATACAACATTAAGCTGGTTTGACTCATTAGTGCTTGGTTACTTTAATTCTGCAAGGGAGGTAGGAATTTATAATTTGGCAATGTCTGTTGCTGGCCTTATCAGTTTACCATCATTAGTTGGAAGTTCTGTTCTACTGCCTATATTTAGTGAATTGCATGAGAAGAGAGACAGTAAGCATGCAAATTTGATTTATTCCACAGCCATTAAATGGTTGTCTATATTGTGCCTGCCTGTACTTTTTATGATCATAGCTTATCCAGGCTTAGTTCTAAATATTGTTGGTGGAGCAGAATTTTTAGCAGGGGATAAATCACTTGTTTTTCTTGCATTTGCATTTTTAATCAGCACAGTAATTTTACCGTCCACAATAGTCTTGCTGGCGGCTGGAAAAACAAAATTTCTTTTAATGAATACTGTTGTTGCGGTAATTATTAATTTAATACTGAATCTACTTTTAATTCCGAAATACGGGATGATTGGAGCAGCAATAAGTTTTTTTACCACAACTTTTTTAGTGAATGTGCTAAGATTAATTGAGGTCAATAAATTATTTAGAATACAGCCTTTTAATTGGAAATACATGAAATTGTTATTAAATTTTTTAATTGCTGGATTGGTCTCTTTTTATTTTATTGATTACCTTTCAATTGATCAATATTCTACATTAATCCTATCTTTTATAACATTCGCATTGATTTATTTTTTACTGTTTTTTGCATTAAAATGTTATAGCAAAGAAGACCTAGAAGTGCTTAATGCCATTAAAACAAAATTAGGCAGCTATAGAGACAAGTACTTCTAATAGGAAAATTTTTAATACTACTTATTTTATGACTAAGTTTATGAAACTGATAATATTACCATTCATATGTGCGGTAGCCGCATTCTTTCTTACCTATTTAACAACACCATGGTTGATTCGATATTTAAAAAGAATTAATCTAGTTGTAATAGACCAGCATAAAGAAAGTAAGCCTTTGATACCAATATCAGGCGGTTTGGCTGTTTTGTTTGGTATGCTTGGTGGATCAATGTTATTTATCTTCATCAGAACTTTTTCACAGAGCGGGGCTCGTTTGATACTTAATGACAGGTCTTTATCTCTTTTATTTGCAGTGATGATATCAGTGCTGATTATTACAATTATTGGTTTTGTTGATGACCTATTGATACAAAAATCCAAGAACAGTTCAATGGGTCTTAAACAGTGGCAGAAACCGCTTCTCACTCTAGCTGCTGCTGTCCCGCTTATCGTTGTAAATGCAGGAACAACAACAATGGCAGTCCCTTTTTTTGACAAAATAAATTTCGGAATTCTTTACCCTTTATTTTTAGTTCCTTTAGGCGTGGTCGGAGCTTCGAACATGGTCAATCTGCTTGGTGGATTTAATGGAATGGAGTCTGGAATGGCTATGATATACCTTAGTTCTTTGGGTTTGTATGCATATAAACACAGCAGGTATGTTGCTGCTTTGATTGCTCTGATGACATTAGCTTCTGTTGTGGCTTTTTATTTTTATAACAAATATCCAGCAAAGATATTTCCAGGAGATTCGTTAACTTATCTTCTGGGAGCTGTCTTAGCTTCGATAGCTATAGTAGGAAATTTAGAAAAAGCAGCATTGATTGTTTCGGTGCCTTTTATAATAGAATTTATCTTAAAATTAAGAGGTAAATTTCAGAAACAAAGCTATGGTTATATCAAAAATGGCAGGGTTCATTCTCGTTATAAAGAGATATATTCAATACCACATATATTTACCAAGACTGGAAGGTTTACTGAGAAGCAGGTTGTTTTCTTCATGTGGATAATACAAGCAATATTTGCATTTTCAATATGGTTATGAAATCTTTATCTGTTGTAATACCAGCATATAATGAAAGCCAAAGAATAAAGAGCACTGTAGATATTATATTAAAATATTTAAAAAATTGGAAGATAAAATTTGAAATAATTGTTGTTGATGATGGATCGATAGATAATACTGTTGATGAAGTAAAGAAAATTAATAAAAAAAATATTAGATTAATAAAAAATGTAAGAAATTATGGTAAAGGTTATTCTGAAAAAAATGGAATTTTAAATTCTAGATATGAGTATGTTCTTTTTAGTGATGCTGATTTGTCTACACCAATTGATATGCTTGATAGATTTGAAAAATATATTGATAATTATGATATTGTGATAGGATCAAGGGCCTTAAGCGGGTCGGATATAAAGATAAAGCAACCGTTTTACAGAGAATTTATGGGGAAGATATTTAATAAATTTGTTAGGTTGTTTACGGTAAGAGGCATAAATGATACACAGTGTGGTTTTAAGTTATTTAAGGGAAATATTGCGAAAAAGATATTTGAAAGGGCGACATTAGACGGATTCGGATTTGATGTTGAAATATTGTATATTGCTAAATTGAATGGTATAAAGATAATAGAGGTTCCTGTTATTTGGAGGAATTCTAAGCTAAGTAAAGTTAGACCTATTAAAGATGCAGTAAGAATGTTTAAGGATTTATTTATTATAAGAATTAATAAAGCCAAAGGGAAATATTATTTTTAGATACGAATTTCGTATACTGCCAACAATAGATTTTTGTTGTCTTCGGAGAATAAAGCATAGACTGGGACAAATGTTGAATTGTATTTTTGAGGTGTTAAATACATCCAATCAGGAGATTTTTCAAAAATAGAGAGCTCTAGAAATCTTGGTTTTAATTCCTTTAATTTATTTAAAAATTCTTCTTCACTGTTAAAACCCAGACCCATTGTTTTCCTTTCTGCATAATAAGTTGTCTGGGGCGCTGCAGAGCTAAGGATTAGATCATTTTGATTAGAATGGTCTTTTATCCATATTCCAGCATCTTTTAGTTGCTGGTATGAGTTTAATTTTTCTCTTATTTTCTGTGATGACATTAGGAGTTGGGCGTGAGCACTTATAACCATTATAATTAATATAACAGCAAATGCAATATTTGTATTATACCTTGAAACTAGTTTGTACAATTTATAAAACATTTCTGATATTATGATAAATGCACCCGCAAACATAAATATTGGATATCTGTCATCGAAAATACCGAAGTAGAACGTAAAGTATAGGAAAGGTAAGACTATTGATAGTAAGATTAGAAGGTCTTTTTTTAATGATTCACTTTCTTTGATTAGATTGAATCCTATTGCTAACATAAATATTTTGTAAATAAATCCAAGAATGAAGGCTATCAGAGTAAATTGAATAATCCTTAAAGATATAATACTTTTTAATAATGGAATTGGGCTTGCGAAATATGATGGGAATAATGCTAAATAATTTGATAACAAGTTTTTATGCGGATAAATTTTTCCAGCTGATAATACCGGAATGTTTCCATAGGCATTTAAACTAAAAATAATGTAAGGGGTTAATGTGATTAAAAATATTATCGCTGCAATCCATAGATTTTTGTTTTTTAAGAATTTTAGTTTTTCAGTTACTAATAAATATATTAAATAAATGAATACTATTATTCCCACCGGAAATCTCATCAGAACACCCAGAGCTGTTATCAATCCACACAGCCAAATATAATAATGAGATTCTTTTTTTACATAACCCTTCCAGAAAAAGTATAATGAGGCTATCCAAAATGTCATCGAAGGCAATTCTGTTAATATTCTGAATGAGAAGAATAAATTAAGATAATGAACGGACATTAATATTGATGACATTAATGCGATTGGCTTATTGAATAATTTTTTAGCTAATAAATATATTATAATTATACTGGCTGTTGAGAATAGAACTTCGATTATTCTTAATGAAAATTCTTTAAAACCAAATTTAAATAAGACATATGCAATGAAAGGCAAGAACATTGGTCTGAGTGGAAATTCGTCTATCGGGGTGCCATAAGCCCATTCTCTTGCGATGCTTAAGTATTCTGCTTCGTCCCACCATAATGCTTGAGTTTTTGTAAGAGCGAGGAAATATACTCTTATTAATATCGATATCAGAATTATTATGAAAAATGCGAGGTTTAAAGGATCTTTTAACCAATCAAACCATTTCTTAATGATTTTATTCATGTATTAACCACATTTCCTGTAAGTTATAAATTTTTTGAAAATCGATCAATTGCTTCTATTATTTTACTATAATCATAATTATTTAGTAGCATATTATTATTTTTTTTTATATATAGAAGTTCTGTTCTGAATGCTTTGGCTATCACTATAGACGATTTGTTTAGAGCTTCTGCGATATGTGCCGGACCTGAATCTATACCTATAAACAAGTCACTTTTTTCAATCAGCGCAGCACTTAGCAGTATGCTATTGGAATTTACCAAATGAATCTTACTGTTTTTTAGGTTTCCATTAAATAGAATAATATTAAATCCTTTCTCTTTTAGATAATCAATTATCTTATTCGTTTCTTCATTTGTTAGATCTTTATTTTTTGATGATCCGCTAGTATGCATTATACATATAGGTTTTTTAATTTTCTTCAAAATATCCGAAGCTTTTTTTCTATAGTTATTTGTTATGTAAATCTCTTGCTTGAAATCTTTAGGCCATAATTTATTTTTATCAACGTTCAAAAGCCTGCAAAGTTTTATTATTTCATGTTCTTCAAATTTATGAAAGAAAGGTAATCTTCTTATTTTTCCAGGTAAAGGCAACAGAAACTTAAATAATTTTATGCTACGAGGCACTATGTAAATTACTTTATCTATATTGTTTTCTGTTCTGATTTTATTAATCTCTTTCTGTATCCTTATTCTTTCTGGTATGTATAGGTGATACCATCCATGATGCGGTGGTTTATTAAAATAAGATGAAGTAAATACTTTTTTTATAATCGGATTTGTTTTCCATAACCCTTCAGTTAATTTGAGGCATAGAATGTATAATTCATGGTCTGGATGCTTTTCTCGATAGAGTCTCAATGCTGGTGTAAATAGTATGCTGTCCCCTATTCCATGTAGATAAACAATTAAGACTTTCATTTTTTTAAAATTTTATCAATTGATGATTTTATATCTTGAACGGTGATTGATTTCATACATTCATGGGTTTTTATTGCACAATAGTATCTTCTGCAGCCGGTGCATACACTTGATTTCCATATAGCAATGCTCTTGTCTGATGTTGGACCCCAGAATTGAGGGATTGTAGGACCAAATAAGGCAATTACAGGTTTATTTAAGGCTGAGGCGATATGAACTGCTGATGTGTCTACGCTTATCAGTAAATCGATATTGTCCATTAAAGCAATGAACTGCTTAATATTTGTTTTTCCTACAAGATTAATAGATTTGTGTTTCATCTTCTGAATTATTGAATTGGTGTAGTTCTCTTCTCCTGGAGCGCCTGTGAAGATTATTTTTGCATTATAATTCTTAATTAAATTGTCTGCTAATTCCGAAAATCTATCTTCATACCATCTTTGGGTGTAGTGCTTAGAGTAAGGATGAATTCCTATGACTAAATCATTTTTCGTAATATTATTATTTTTTAATAAATCTTTTATGTACATTCGAGATTTTTCATCAGTATAAACCTCTAATCTGATATTATCTATATCTGCACCAATACTTCTTACTACATCAAGATTATCTTGTATTTTGTGCTGCCATCTTAAATTAGGTTTTATTTTTTTGTTAAGAAAGAATCCTTTTCCAGATAATAAACCAACCTTTGCGCAACCAATTCTATATTTAACTTTTCCGAGAAGCAAAGCAAGCGATATTTTTAGAGAACCGGGGTGTAGAATTATCCCAAGATCGTATTTATCTTTTCTTAAATCTTTAACTAATGTATTGAAATCTTTGAGGATTAGAATTTTATTGATATTATTGTTTCCGTATAAAAGATCTTTTGTACGATCATTTACAAGAACATCAATTTTTGCATATTTAAATTTATTCTTTAAAGCCTTTAATGCAGGTGTAATAACAAGTAAATCGCCTAATTGAAGAAGTTCGACTACTAATATTCTGTTTACATTTTTAGGGAATTTCTTAAATCTAAATGGGTTTAATATAAGATAAACTACATAATTTAACCGCATTGCAAAATCCGCTATTTTATCATGAATTCTTCTGCTTAAAAGGATCATGCAGTTTAATCTGATAAGAAAATTTATATACCTTCTTAATTGTGGTTGCTTATTCTTTCTAATAGTTCTCCAAGCGAGACTGTTGCTGTGCCTCTTTTTTCTACTTTTATTCCAGCAGCATAATTCGCAATTCTTGCGGCATCTTTTATATTAGCGCCAGCGGAAATAGATAGGGATAAGGCAGCTAATGCAGTATCACCTGCGCCAATTACATCAAATACTGGTTTGATTACCTTTGGTGGTATAAGTTCGTGATTACCAGAATTATAAACATAGATTCCTCGCTTACCGCATGTTATCACAATCTCCTCTGGATTAAACGTGGTTTTGAGGGTGCTGGCCATTGCTTCCAGTGAACATATATCTTCCGAGTCTTTTATCCCTGTGACTTCACTAGCCTCCTTATGATTTAGGCAAAGGACTGTTGAGTTAGCAAAATATTTTATATTCGCTGGTTTAGGTGCAGATACTGCATGAATGTTTTTTTCTCTAGCATGCCTTATTATATCTGTGGAGAGACCAGATCTGAACATGCCCTTATTGTAGTCAGATAATATAAAACAATTTACGTCTTTTATTAAACCTAGTATACTATATTTTATTAATTCTGATATTGGAGCGACCATCTCTTCATTTTCGTTATCTGATCTAAATAGTTGCTGCCCATATTCATATGAAATGTACCTTGTTTTAATGTTGGTATTTCTACCGTCTTGAAGAATAAGGTCTTTCAAGAGTAAGGGATTTAGTTGAAGTTCTCTTTTTATTAAATTGGTTAATGTTTCAAAGTGGCCATCTTTTCCGTATATTCCAATTGGAACTGTGTATGCGCCTAATTTTCTGGTGTTGTTAGAAACATTAGCTGCTCCACCTAATTTATACTCTCTAAAATGTTCTTGAAACACAGGGCCAGGATGTTCGGGAGATAATTTCTTAAAATCACCTACTAGGTATTCATCAAGTAATATATCTCCAATTACCATGACCCTTAGATCGGTGAATTTTTGAAGATAATCTTGTAGTGCCATATTTAGACCTTAAATAAAAACTTTTATATATTTTTCTTTATTTTTGGCAAATGGCAATTAAACCATAACACTTACTTGCCTTTCCAGATTCAAGATTTTTTGTATAATAACTATTTAAAAATTTATAGTAAGATTTAATAATTTTTATTCTGTTCATTAATGGGAACATTAGAAATCCGATTCTTCTTAGTATAATAAATAAATATCGTTTAAAGCCTTTTCTTGAATAACCGAGAATGTTAATTATATTAAAATATGATTTCAGTATTTTTACTAGAGATTCTTCATCAAAATGTTGATAGTGCTTTTTTATTAAAGGAAGATTTTTTGAAGGTACAGTTACAATTAATTTACCGTCGTTTTTTAATAATTTTGATAGGTTTTTTAGGATTTTTTCAATATCATTTGGGATAAAATGTTCTATTGTTTCTATCAAAACAATGTAATCAAACTTATGTGGTAAATCCAGATTTTTTAAATCTTTTACAAATAATTTAGCTTTTGGATTAAAAGCTTTTGCAAAGTTGATAGCACGTTCTGAAAAATCAACACCATAAATTTCTATGTTTTCATTTCTTAATTCATAGCAAAATCTGCCATCGCCGCAGCCAGCATCGAGGATCTTTTGACCATTAAAAGGTTTGATTAGATTTTTTGTTTTATTTAACAAACTTAGATATTCAATACAGCGTAAATATTTATAATCATCAGCTTTTAAATCTAGATAATGGTAAGGAAAATCATATTCTCCTTCTTGATGCATCTGGGTATCTGTAAATTTGATCATTCCTTAAAAGGTTTATTAGGTAAGGTTTATAATATTTATTGTTATAAAGAAAAGCATGGTTAGAAAAATATTGTATCTGGCACCAGACGTATT
Source organism: Candidatus Woesearchaeota archaeon (assembly GCA_964362765.1). Lineage (GTDB taxonomy): Archaea > Nanobdellota > Nanobdellia > SCGC-AAA011-G17 > UBA489 > CAYIFT01. Next base: position 11,544 of record CAYIFT010000018.1, read on the forward strand.
AATTTCTGGTTCACATGGTGGTTCTAGTCATGTTATTGAGGCCACCAAATCTTTAGCTAAATTGGGCAATAAGGTTTATCTGCTTTGTAGATCAAACTTTTTTAATTTTAAGAGGGAAGGAAACCTTAGATTTATTGGACTGCCCATAGCAGATGTAGCAGGATTAAGGTTATTATCGTACATTTTTTATACCATCATTGTTGTGATTTTTAGTTTATTATTTCTTAATATTGATATTGTTTATGAGAGGGGGAGAATTTTCGGTGGTTTTGGTGTATTGTTGGCTAAACTATTTGGAAGAAAATCTGTGTACGAATTTAATGAACCTTATATTTCGTTGTTATTAATCAACAACCGTATAGATAAAAACTCTTTATATTTTAGGATGATTAAAGATTTGCATGATAAAGT
>CAYIFT010000019.1:0-11505 GCA_964362765.1 Candidatus Woesearchaeota archaeon
GAAAAGTGTAAGTAATAATAATATTTAAAACTCATTTAAACTTTTCTGTACTCTCTTTTCCTTTATAACCTCATCTTTATCAAGCATTATTTCTCCATATACGCCGTCAAATCCTGGTTTTATCTTCAAATTTCCCTCTCGATTCATCATGATTACCCGAGCTAACTTCTCATCAGCTATTCTCTTTAATTCATCAAAAGATACGTTCAATAAAATATTATATTCATTATTAAAAGCATTAATTAATTTATTATAAATTTCCCAAACTTTCTTAGAATAAAGCAGATTTATTCCGTATACAGCACATATTAATTCTGTTAAAGGAATTAATTTTACAAAATAAGGTACATTTATAGGTTCTTTTCTATCAGCCAATTCTTCAACCCTATAAGCAACTCCCAATGTTAATTCTCTTTTACATTTTGGGCAAATTCCATTTAATTTTTTAGATTCTTCAGGACTTAATTCTATTCCACAATTTCTATGACCATCAAAATGATACTTCCCATATTCTGCAAATGTTTCTATAGTTCCACTTAATCCATTTCCAGTTCTTATCGCATTTAAAATTGATTTATAAGTCAGTTCACAATCAAATATTGTTGCTTCTCTTCCAAGCCTCCAAGGATAAAATGTATGTGGATCAGAAAAAGAAACTAGATTATATTTATCTAATCCAGATAATCTCCTATTCATATCAGGGGTAGAACTCATCCCTGTTTCCAATGCATGAATATATTTTGCACTGTCTTCAAAACATTCTTCTACAGAATCATAACCAGATTTCGAACCAAAAAGTGCCATCCAGCTAGTCCATATGTGCCCGGGGATTATTTCTATACTATCAGAAATTGATCTCATCATATCAACAAATTCTACACTGCTCAATCCAAATATTGGCCTTCCATCATAATCAACTCTCCATCTTTTTGTTAAAATATCTATAATTTGCTTCACAACATCTTTATTAGGCATTAATACTACGTGATGAATCCTTCTGCCTCTTCCGTTATGAGTGTAAAACAAAGCAATCTCGGTTTGCCAAATAAATGGAAATTTATTCTTAGTCCATAATATACCATCTTCATCCTCACTTAATTTAGAAGTAATTTCATTAAACCATAAAGGATGCAATGCGTCTCCCGTTCCAATAATATTCAGTCCTTTAACCTTCGCGTATTTCTCTAAATCATCAATCGTAGTCTTTTTACTGCATGCTTGTGCATATCTTCCATGTATATGAAAATCCCCAATAAGATTCATCTATAACTCAAAAAGAATCTAAATTATAAATCTTTTCTTAACCAGCATTCTCCACAACTAAAGTGGTTGTAACAGCCTGTCTATATTGATAATCAGCAGTAAACAATAGTATATCCTTATATGATACCTCTTGCAAACTAGCTGTATTTATCAGACAATTCACGTCTTTTTCATTATTAATTAATTTCACTGTCCCGCTATTTCCTCCTCCAAATTGTGTGCACTCAATATTGAAATTATTCTGCGGATTTGTAATAGTTACTTTAACTCTATCTTTATCATCTTCATGACCAACGCAAGCATTGCTGAATGTTCCAGGTTCAAACACAGTTCCAACATCTTTATCTACAACCTTGAAGCTTATCTTAATCCTGTTATTTCCAGCCGAATTCTGTCTCACATTTGTTATATGGATTGGTCCTCCTGAATTTTCAACAGCAACATTGTTGTTATTCATTTCGCACACATCAGCAAAACTCTTTTTCAGCACATTCTTTTTCAAACAAATACTGCTCACAGCCTTATTTTGATAAGTATAACAAATATCAGTTCTCAGGGGAAATGATATTGTTCCTGGAACATCTGGCTTATAAGAAGCCTCTCCAAATTCTAGTAAATCCTCTCCCCCTGGTGTAACAAATTCCCTATCCTTGCTCACTCCAATCAGCTCAAAACTATTTACAATATTCATGCTTCTAATTCCGAAACTGCTCTGTGGAATCCCGCTTAAAGAAGCGATCAATTTTCCTGAAAGTATATTAAATTCTCCAACATTTCTAATTAACAATGTTATAAAAAAAGTTTCCTGCCCATTATCCAATATAATATTAGGTGGTTCTTCCTGTGCAAAAGCAATCTCTACCCCTTTTGTACCGCCAACAAAAGTCTGATGTTGCGGTTGTGTTCCTGTTTTTTTACCAAAACCAAAATCCTTGCAACCACTAATTAAAACTACAGAAATTAGCAGTATTACTAGTATCCCTCTTTTCATAATCTTCATCTCTTTTCTTTAACTATTAGCATATATTTAAATTTAACCATTTTTTACATTTATTAACTTTATCTGCCCTGTGCTTGCGTAATACTCATAAGGGTACTCTAGTTCTATATTAAAACTGTATTTAACAAATCTATCCGCTGAAACCTCGCTCTCGCATTTTACATTCGCCCTCTTATTAAATAAATAAACTAATAAATTATTCCCTCTTCTGCTCCCTTCAGCAATATTCTCACTTATGCAATCAAAACTAAGTCCATCAGGAGAATTTATTCTGAAATTCAGAGTCTCTTTATCGCCTTTAATCCTTCCGCCACCTAAATTCTCAATCATCATATCCAAGACAATCAACACGCTGTCTGCTCCTAAGCTTGTGATTTGTTTGCTCACGCTTGTCACAGTAACAGGATCATAAGCTGTACTTAATCCTAAATTGCTGATTAGTTCTCTATCACTGCATTCAAATGTTCCTCCTAGAGCAGGGTTGTATGCGCAAAAGTTTCCATTCAGCAGTGCTGTGTAATCATAACTTATTCTAACAACAAAATCTATGTAATCATCAAACTCCAAATTTCTATAAGTAAAAACTCCCAAATTCTTTTCAGCCAAATCCTCGCCAAATAGTTTGCATCCAGGTTCGTGCAATCTGTTCCCGCTTACCGTAGCACTCTCAACAAGAACACTTCCGCTTTGGTCATCAAATCCCTCTGCATCCGTACTGTCTTGTACTAAATAATTTACATTCATTGCGTCCGGATTGTAGTTTGCAAATTTTAAAGATGAGGTAAATCTTCTTCCTTCAGTTATCTCTCTGGGCGGAGCATTACTGATAAAATCAACAGTTATTCCTCTTCCGCTCCCAATACTTCCACATCTCAATGGTTCTGGCTGTTGCTTAACTCCCCGATTAAGACAACCAGATAATACTATTACTAATATTATTAAAAAAATTATTCGTTTCATTTAGGTTAAACCCGTGCTTAGTTCCTTTTTTCTCAAAGTTATATGCATAGGTTCCCTGTCTCCATAATCATAAATCGCATTTCCAATTATTGTCTTAGCATTTAATTCATCACTCACGCCACTCTGCTCAACTTTAACCCTGCATATAAATGAATATGCATCCTTATTCTGTGTTGTTAGGTTTTGATTGAATCTCTGAAATCCAGCATCATAAGAATCAAATGCTAAAGGATCTCCCCTCTCGAATCCGCCACATCCGCCTTCACCTGCACTCATGCCTTCTGGTAATTTTATTTTTATCGAATCAAGATTCTTCATATCCCCTTTCCTTGCTCCGTATATTACTCCTGTTAAAATAACATCTAGATAATATTCGTTACTCTCAGTAACAGGATTCTCAGCATTTAATCTCAAAGATAAATCCGTCAATCCACATCCGCTCACACATATTGGCACAGAAAATCCATCAGAATCAATATATCTTCCTTTATGCGGCCTCATTATATCTTCATTTGCAGCTTGTCTTCTTGTCTTCTCAGCATTGCTTAAAGTAAAAGTTCTTAATATCGTTCTTGTTTCAAAATCCTCATAAACCCAGCTCAAAAATGCACTTTTCAAAGCATAATCTCTATCTAATTTATCATAAGCAGGAATCTTACATACTATAGGAACTCTTTTATTCACATTCATAGGAACATTAACTTTATTATTTCCTTCCTCATTTCCAACTACAGTAACACTTCCAGTCTTTATATTATCCTTTCCTTCCTCAATACCGCATCCAAATGCAACTGTTGCATCTTTTTCCAAAGCATCAATTTTAGCATGCGCCAGTATTTCTATTTCTTCGCCTTCAATAAATTCTAATTTAGTTGTATGCATATTTTCAATTGTGACCCCTTTAACAATCACACCTTCTTGATACTCAGGTTCCCACGCACCGATCTTGGCAAAAGGTTCTCTAATTCTTCTCGCAACTGAATCATAAATTCCTCCAAAGAATTTAGAAAGTTTCAATTCTCCTGTACCAACTTTTCCCAACACAGCAAAATCCTCTTTAATCCCGCCAAAACCCCCTGTAGAAACCCTGTATCCTATATAAACTAATACCCCAATGATTAAGATTACGAAAACAAATTTCAAAATGGGTCTTATCCATAAATCCCACTGTACCTTCCACCGGCCTTCTCTTGCTCTTCTGACACCAATTTCTTCTCCATACCCCTTTTCATATGGTGTATATCCTTTGCCGTATCCTCCACTAAACATTCCTCCACCTGCTCCTCCACTAGCAGCAGCTGTATATTTTTTTCCTGAACTTAATCTTCTAGAGAAATACAATATAGTAAATAGCGGCACATAACCTGCAAGGCTTGTGAAGAATGTTAAAAAAATTCTTAATATGCTAACTAAAAATTCAGATAGTTTATATCTCGGAATAAATATGATTAATCCTATAAACATTATGACAAATCCCAAAAATAATCCAACATAGAAAAAAGAAAGAATTGTTAATACATCAAAGATCAGACTTAAAAATAAAAATACAGGCTCCTCCAAACCACCTGCTCTTGCAAGTCCAGTTATTCTCCCCCCTGCTCTTCTTGCAGCAACCCCAGCACTTTTTCTTAATCCAAGCCTTCTAACCGCCCTTGCTCCTCTTGTCCTTTCATAATATTCAGGGGCAAGTGTTCTTCCTAATCTTCTAAAGAAACCAGGTCCTCTAGGCCGTTCTTCTGCAGTTTGTCCTCTTTGTTCTATATTCTCTTCTATAGGCTCTCCTTTTGGTCCATACAGCCTAACCATAAATCCACCTCTCTTTTAACCCAGTAGAACATCCATGCTCACAACATCAAACTGATTCACAGGCACTACTCGTATCACATTTCTCCCATCACCGGCTACATCAGTTATATCAAATGCTATTTCATTGTCATAAGTATCTATGTAAAATGGAAACCCATTCACATAAATGCTTCCAACTTTTCTCAGTCCATCATCTAAAAATCTGAATTGTAAAACAGCATGAGCACCTGCTATTAATGCGTCTATATCTGCTATCTGTAATGTAAAGAAATAACTTGGAATAACCTGCGCACCTAATATCTCTTCTATCTGAACTCTTTCTAAAGTATACTTCCCTTTATCGATTTCAAAGGTTATCGCATTTCTTCCCTCTATAACATCATTTATATCTAAATCTAAGCTTACTTCTCTTGCATCACAAACAATTAAACCCTCGCTGATTATCTTATTATTCAAAGAAACCCTAAGATTTCCGTCCTCATTAACAGTGAAGCAGTTTACTGTATAAAACAATGTTGCGCTCTGCAAACTTGCTAATTCATTTCTGCTTACAACAAAACTTCTTATTTCTTTGCTATTTTCTTCCTTGATTCTTTTGAATAAAGCGGTATTTCTCAATACAAACCTGTTCTTTCCCAAAAAGCTTGGTGAACTGACGCTAAATTCTAAATCATTTAATGTCCTCAATAAAGATTTAGGCAGCATTATGGGAATATCATTCACATTAACAGGCCCTCTGTATATTTCATGATCATTCAATTTTATTATAAGATCTCCTTTCCCTTCATCAAGGAAAAATAAAAGATTAATAGTTTCTACATTCTTCACATTGCTCACTCTGAATGTTAACCTCTTTTTCTCTTCACCAAACAAGTTCTTTTCAACAACAATAAGATTTACTAAAGGCTCTTCTCTCTGTGTTACCTCGGAGAATAAGCTAACCGAAGCTAACTGCTTTCCAGCTACCTGTGCATTTACTGGACTAACTAATCCCGGACTCTCGCTCAGTAAATTTCTAAAACCCGGTCCTATCACCCCTGGGAACTCTTGTCCTGGACTTACCATTCCTACCTGTTCAGGAGCCCTCAACAATCCTTCTTTCTCAGATTCTGGTAATAGAATTACATAAATTATCAGAAATAATGCGATTATGCTTACTAACCAAGCTGCTCCAGCTCCGGTTGCTTGTCCTTTCCTTCTCATCATTAATCCTCTTTTTTATCATTTTAATTAACCTTTTAGGTTATATAAATCTTACTTTAACATCTAAATGGGTAAAAGATATTTTAAATATCCCAAAAATCTGGGCTCTTTGATAAGAAGTTTAGCCACTATCTTGCTTGGAAATTCTCTGTCATGCTCGGAGATTATGTTCTTTACAGATTCTTTATTCACCATACTGATTAATTTATTATAATCCTTGTTGCTGAACTTATCCAGTATCTTCCTCATAAGCAGATGAAGCAATAATTCCTTTCCAACCCTTCTTTTCCATAATTTTTGGTAATTTTTTCCGTACTTTATTGCACTAAATAATTCTTCAGAAGCCATCATTCCGGGAATTATTCCGCCATATGTAGTAGCCTTTACGTGTGTTGCTGCGTCTCCAACTAAGAATACTCTATTTTTCTCTGTCCTCAATCTTGGATTGTATACTGGAATTGGTCCGGACTGCCACTCTAGTATCTCTCCATCTCTTATTTTCTTGAGGTTATCAAAGTAATATTTAGCCCTGTCATTCGAAGCAGTTCCAACCCTTGCAATTCTTTCATCTTCAGGCACTAGCCATCCAAAATATCCTTCTCCTAAAAAGAACTCAACCACATTTGGATCTATTTTCTCATTCATTTTCATTCTCGCTTGTATGCCTAATGCAAATTTCCTGTCGCCATAAATTCCAACACTCTTTGCAACTTGGCTGAAAGGTCCATCTGCTCCAACCAAGAAATCATCCTCATGAAAAGAGTTATCATTGAAAGCGAGTTTCACAGCACCATTATTTTGCTTCAGATCTACGAATCTCTTCCCATATATTATTTCTGCACCTTCACTGGCAGCTAATTCCCCAAGATAAGCATCAAAACTTGCCCTATCTACAATGTAATTTCTTTTTAGTTTTATATCTACAGAATTACCATCAGGGCTGTAAACAGCGGTCTCATTGATATTGTTCACAACAAAATCCTCACCTGCATTAATATTCTTTAGTATGCTGCTTAGATAAAAGGTCATAATTCCCGTACATTGGACAGGCTTCCCAATTGTCTTATGTTCTTCAAATATTTTAGCATTAAATCCATCTCTGGCTAATAAATACCCCAGATAGTTACCAACAGGCCCCGCTCCAATAATTGAAACCATGTTGGTATATTTAATCAAAAATCTTTATAAACATATCTGAGAAAGTGTATTAAAATGATAATCGATATTATCTTGATATCCCTCGGCCTTGCAGGTACTTTAGTAGCATCAGTGTCCGATATTAAAACCAGGGAAGTCCCGGATTGGTTAAATTATTCCTTAATATTCTCAGGATTTTCCTTAAGACTGATATATTCTATCTACTCATTCAGATGGTCTTATTTTCTCTATTCATTGCTTGGCTTCGGATTAATGTTCATAGTCGGAAGTATATTGTATTATTCAAAACAATGGGGTGGTGGAGACACTAAACTATTTATGGCTCTTGGTGTTTTATTTTCAACTAACCCATCTCTGATCAATACAAAGATTCCTTTTTTAATCCTGATGATGGTAAACATTCTTATCTTCGGAGCACTCTATGGTGTTATCTACGGCATAGTTATTGCTTTAAGAAATAAAAAATCATTCATAAAAGAATTCAAAACACTAAATAAAGATAAGGTATTCAATAAATTAAAACTATATCTGATAATATTAGCGATACCGATCTTTATAATTAATTTTTTACTGGTCGACGATGTAACAACTAAAATAATTATAGCATTTCTAACCATACCTGCAATCCTCTATCCTTATCTTATAATATTCGTCAAGGCTGTTGAAAAAAGTGGTATGTACAAGAAGGTTCCTGTTAGTAAATTGACAGAAGGTGACTGGGTAGAGCAGGATGTAAGAATAAAAGGAAGATTAGTTTACAAACAAAAGAAACTCGGTATAGAGAAGAAAGATATTGAAAAATTAATTAAATATAAGATAAAAAGTGTTCTTGTAAAGGAAGGCATTCCCTTTGTACCGCCGATCTTTATAGGCTTATTGTTCTCATTAATTATTGGAAGAATAATCTTTCTGCCTTAAGGTATCCTGTAAGTCCTGCTCGCTTTATCCTCTTTTATTTCCTTAACCTCTTTCTTTTCAATCTTCTGTTCAAATTTAATCTTGTCGCTTAATAAATTCTTAACATCATCTAAATCCTTCTCGCTCATCTTCTTCCCTTTCCATTCAAATACTACTTCATCACCTTGAAATCTGGGAATCACGTGTACAATAACGTGCGGCATATTCTGCCCTGCTATAGCGCCGTTAGCTAAAAATATATTAGTGCCTTCAGCCTTAATATTTTCGAATATAACAACAGAAGCCTTATTAACTACTTTAAATAAATGCATCACTTCTTCATCGCTTAATTGCCCCAATACTTGTACATGTCTCCTTGGAAATACTATCACATGGCCTTTGTTAGCAGGATTAATATCAAGAACTGCAATTACACTTGGATCTTCATATATCATTTTACTTTCAATCTTGCCTTCAGCTATGGAACAAAAAATACATTGTGTTCCTGCACCTTGCTGCTTTTTCAAGAATTCTACTTGTTCTTTATTTAGTGTTTTAATAAATTTCTGTAGTTCTGCTCTCTGTTGTTCGGGGGGCAATTTTGCTAGCTCATTTAATTTCGCAATCTGTTCTTCACTAAAAGGAACATCTTCTGGCATATCTAACCAACAGCCCTCCTTACATCAATCACATCAACACTCTGTACCAATTCAATATTTTTAATATCTTCTTCTAAAGAATCAGTGCTTCCTTTATTTTCATCTAAAAAGAATATTATCTTCAAAGCCTTTAATCCAAAAGCAACAGGCTCTTGCTCTGATTTCACAAAATCCCCTCCGAAAGATTTAATTTTTTCTTTAGCTTGATTTTCTATAATATTTAAATCAACATCTATATTTTCAGGCATTATCTTTAATGTTATTAAAACATTTGCCATTTTATTACCTAATTCGGTCCCGAAAACGAACAGCCGGGACAAGTATATTTTGCAGCAATTCTCCTGCAATAGAAACATCTGACTATCTCCTGCTTTCCACAATTAGGGCAGTTCATTATAACGCTACCTTTCAAATTAGTTAGTTCTTTACCGCAGCTAATGCATTTCTTTTTCTCCATAAAAATGACTCTTATAAAAGACATTTAAAAAGCTTTTTATTCGGTCATTTATTCTATTAAAACAGGCCCCTGTAGTATAGTGGACAGAATTAGTCTAAAACGCAACCCTGCGGAGGTTGAAACCCAAGTTCAAATCTTGGCAGGGGCATTACCATAAAAGTTTGGTGCCCTAAATCATAAATATCTTTTAATATTTTCAATAAACCTAGATATATCTTTATTCAGTTCTTCTGTAATCGCTTCAAAGACAATCTCATTATCAATCTTGCCATATTCATGGGCAATAATATTCCTCATTCCTTTCGCGTTCTTTAATTTAGATGCCATAATATCATCAATAATTTTATTCTCCAAGAGAATGTTAAACGCATCAGTATCATCTTCAGGTATCCTCAATTTTTTATATTTTATCACTAAAAAAGCCAGATCTGTTGCTGCCTCCACAATCTTCTCAACATATCTTTCACAAGCTGCTCTTTTTTCTAAGCTGGATTTGTATTCTTCAAAACTATCCGGCACGATTTCCTTAAGCTGATCCAAAAATTCATTAATATCATTTATTTTATCTTTTATTCTTGTCATGCATCAACTCCAAAAATCTTATGCATTCTTATAAAATAATCATTGTCTTTTAGATATCTTATTGAAAAATCTATATTGTCATAATCACTACTTTTATATAAAATTTTGTGGTTTATTGCAATCTCTTTCTTTATCTTCTGCGGTAAAACATTAAAAACCTGAATATCTATCTTTTCAGGAAGTTGCCCACTGATTCTTATCCTAAATTCTGTTGCTTCTTTTATTGAAAGTTCTGTACGAAAAACAACGCAAATGTCAACATCAGAACTTTTGGTAAATGAGTTATCAGCAAAAGAACCAAAAAGAAGTACTGCCTTGATGTTATTTGCAAACTTGTCATTAAGTATGATCTTTACAGCTTTTTCAATTAATCTCTTATTATCTTGGTTTTTCTTTAACTTAAATTCGTTCTTAAATTCTGCCATTCCTTCAATAGCCTCTAGCTTAGGTTTTATATCCCTGCTTAACCTGTTTCTTTCAGATTGGGTAAGCAACATGCCATCTAATTGTTTTGTCATAATCTCTAACTCTCTTTTGCCAAATATCCTCCTTGCTTTTTGGCTTAGTTTTAAATAATCTTTTAGCATAATAACCACTATTTAGGTTATTATTGTATTTAAACCTTTCTTTTTCGCTTTTGGCAAGAGCAGAAGCATAATAATTAAATATAACCAAAACTTATACTAATTAAAATGGTTTACAATCCGTCTAACCCTAGGTCAATAAACGGAGAAGCTTTCAAAGGAGGTTATATAGAAGACTATCGGCTCGTAAAACTTAAGTTGTTATTAGAAACTCCAGATGAAAGAATAGACGATTTAGAGGATAGGGTAGATAATGAGTTACAAAGGTTAACAGATGCTGATAGAGAATATCTTACTAAAAAGGTATACCAAGAGTTATATGACACATCATTACAGTTCTACAGACGTGAAGCGAAAAGAATAAACAATGGGAGATGTGTTCTTAATGAAGATGACCTCGCAGAAGAATGTACATTGAGGATAATTGATTATATAAAAAATTATATTCCTAAGGGACGATTTTTAAGTTGGTTTTATCGTACGGCATATAATAATATGGTTAGCGCATTAGGAAGAGAAAGAGATCATATCGAAAGATTTTCTGAATTAAGATTTGACGATGCTTTAAGTTTTACGCCAATAAGTTTTGGCGATAAAGATTATTTAAAAAATCCAGCTAAAAGTGCAGAAGATATTGATATAGTTAAAACATGCTTTAATCTCTTAAGTGAAAGAGAACAAAAAGCACTTATATTAGCCACCGATGGTATGCGATATAAAGGTATAGCAAGATTTATCTCCACAACTGAGCAAAATGTGAGAATGATTATATTTAGAGCTAGACGCAAACTTCAAGCTATTCTTACCAGTAAAAAGTAAGATAAAGTAAATATAAATAAAGTTAGGTTTAAGAGTATAACAATTAATTCAATATATTAAAGCACCAAACTTTCCTAATAGAGTCTGGCAGGGGCACCTACACTAAAGTTGTGTGCC
>CAYIFT010000020.1:0-10574 GCA_964362765.1 Candidatus Woesearchaeota archaeon
TTCCATATGCAATGCATCCGCATTTGGGACACTTTTTGTATGCTTCTAATTCCATCACTGCACCTTTTTTATTTTTAAGAAAGTTAGAAAACTAGATATTTGATTTAAAAATCTTTTGTTTTGTTATTTTATAATTTTACAAATTTATAATGTAATTGAACAATTTCATTCAATTTTTTTACCTTAAGTAATTGCAACTTATTCTCAAAAGTTTCTTCTGAAAAAATTCTGATTCCTCTACCCAAAACAAAAGGTTCAATATTGATTATAATTTCATCAACTAATCCGGCTTTAATAAAGGCACCGTTCAATGTTCCGCCACCTGTTAAAAGAACTTTTGTGAATCCTAATTTAGAAGCTTTGTCTAATGCATCTTTTGGAGAATTTGCAGAGACGTAACCAGTTTCAAGTTTAGATTGTTTGCCTCTAGAAACAATTATTTTCTTAGCTTTTACACTATCATAATTGTATTCTTTCCATTTCTTAACTTCTTCATAGGTTTTTCTCCCAACAATAAAAAGGCCAATATCTTCAGCTAATTTAATAAAAACTTTCCAATTTTGGTGAGACAAAAAATCTTCATCATAATTTTCTCTGGCTATATAGCCATTCATTGTTTGTGCCATATAAAGGATTACTTTCATCTAAAACCACTTCCCCAGTCCTTCTTGCTTGTCGGGCTCTTTTCCAAATACGCTCTCGATTCTTCTCTTAGTTATCTCCAGTGTTTGTTTCAAATATTCCGATAAATCATATTTCTTTGCTAAACTTAAACTAGGCTCCAAATACTTGATTATGCTCCCCTCAGAAACTGTAAACATAATATTTCCCCCACACCTTGTACAAGCCCCAAGTAATGGTGGTCTCCTAAATTTCTCATTGCATTTAACACATCTAAATTGTTGCATGCTGAATTTTCTTAAATTACCTTTAATATCTCTAATGAAGTGTCTCTCGATCACTAATCTAGCAACATCCATCTTATCAACAGCCCTTATCTTATTAGCTAAGTCCATCTGTCCCAAAACTTTTTCCTCCATGGTTGGTAATGATTTATATGAACTGCATTTCACACCGCTGTTTATATCATCTGTATTATGTGTAAAACCATATCCAACAAGTTCCTTTTCTGTTCCCAAGTAATCCCTCAACTTTTCCACCTTAACTTCACTCGGCATTTTGTATTCTAATGCCGCATAGTAAAAATCTAAAGGATATTGCCAAGCTATATCCATATCAAACACCATATCGTCTACTTCTTTTGGTATGATTATTGATGTCAATACAAGAGGTGCGTCCTGTGTAGCTCCCCTGTGATTTGGTAAATATTTTCTGGAAAAATTCAGAAGCATATCCATCAGTAACATTATACCGCACTCGTCACCATCCGCATCTCTTCTCAAAGCACTGTGAAAACAGGGGTGTGCTAAAAATACTTGTGTTTTAGAAAAACCAATTACTCTTCCCACCATTCCAGCAGATATATGTGGGGCTAATCCAACAATATAATGCCCTACTAGATCATCCTTCATCTTAAGATCATAAAACTTCTTTTCATTATAGAAATTAACTAATAAGTCGTCTACAAAATTTGCTATCTTAAAAAGCACGTCTTTAGCTCCTTCCTCTAGACTTTCATCAGGATCAGGCAGTATAACATCCTGAACCCTTAGTTCTAATATCTGATCCTCACCGTTCAAATCATTCCCATAAATATCTTTTATATATCCTAATTCTCTTAATTTTGAAATACTCGTGCCTATCTCTTTTGGTTTAAAATGTGTCAATGGCATCTCCGTCATATCATATCTTATTGTACCATCTTTGTTGACATAAATATTATTAACTGCTCTAAGCAGGCCCTTTACTAAATTTTCTGGTGTATGGTCTCGATTACTTGTTCCTCTCACACCCTTAATTAATTCTGGAACCGGATAATCCTTAATCTTCTTCGCTGCGTTTGTAAAGAAATGCTTAATGTCTATCTTCTTCTGCGCGTAATTAACAGCAACATCATGGCATTTAAAATTATTAATCTTCCCGCATCTAAAACATTTGTATAGCTGTTGGCACTTGCTCCCGCAATTCTCGCAGATAGGATAGATTGTATCTCCATTGCAGATGTTGCAAAAGAATAAAGGAAACTGCGCGTTTACATAACCTGCTTTTATTGCCTCTTGGAAACTCCTTAATCTGCCGCCCTCATTTCCAACAGGAAATAATACCTGGGGTGCACCAGTCAATTTTCTCATCTTAGCCTTTTCAGGCCTGCCCATTCTCGCTCCGATATAGGTTCCTGATTTATCTTTTATAACAATCTTACTTGAGATTATATCGTATATGTTATCTTTAGCCAAATTAACATTCTCCAAGCAAAACTTCAAGATTATAGCCCAGTCATTCTGAATAACGATGTTCTCGTTCAAGACACATTTGTGTGGAACCCCCAATAACTCTAGAATTCTTTTTGGGTTATTTGAATCTTTGTTTGTGATATCTTTTATAACTAATGGAAGTATAATGCTCCCATCATCAAATGTAGCCTTCTTATACCATTCTAAAAGAATGATCAGTTGTTCTTTATTGATTTCATCCCAACGATATGTATATCTTGGATGCAGGGGTGTTTTAAATTTCAAAGATATCTCAATTGCTTCCTTTGCATCTGGCTTAATATGCAGTGGGTTGTTGATGAAATTATTTAGTAATTCAAGCTCACTTTTTTCCAAATTTTTTTTATACTTGCTAACAGCTTCTTTAAGTTCTTGAGCCCACCAATCTTCACAATAACCAGCAGGTACTAAAGTGTGGTTTCTATTAAGAAAATCTCCGTAATTAATCAGAATGTCACCTAAAAACAATATCTCCATAACATCTTTTACTATATTTCTGGCTTCTTCCACGGTCTCAGGAAATAATACATCACCATTGTTCAATTTTACTATAGGCCCTTCAATAACATCACAAGATCCAAGCACAGTAGATTTTCCAGGCCTTTCAACTTTAAGTTGTGTACCAATGGCTAGAAATTTGTTTAATATGTACATAGTTATCGGATTTATTGCTTGACTCGAAAGTCCAGAATTTCTTCCCCTACCATACCTCAACCTAAAACCACCTTTAGTCAACGGGTATGTAAAAACCGGTCTTCCTGCAACAAGATCTTTTATGAAAGTAAAATCTGGCTTTATCTTCTCCTCTTTTTTATCCTTATCTCCTTCTAGTCTAGATTTAATTTTCTTCTGCAGCCTCAAGAAATCATCTAGGAAATTCCAATAAGAAAGATCGAAATCCTTACCCCACTTGCTTAGGTTCTTAGATAATTTCGTTGCTTTCTGACAAATACCTTCACCTATAACCAAGCATGGCCCGTTTCTTATTTTGTCTGTCTCTATTCTTTCCAGTCCTTTATAATTGCTCACATCATATTTTTCAGAAGGATCTCCATCAACCTGGACAGGTAAATATTTTATAATAAATTTGATCTCTTCTTCGCTTGGTAAATATTGCAAGTTGGTTACTTTTTCATGATAATCATAAATCTCTGTGACCATTCTGTTGATCTCTTCTTCACTCGGATCATATTTCTCGTAGCCCATCTTCATTCTAATATAATCCCCAATTAATACGGAGACGCTTGCTCCAGTTCCACCCGCACTTCTTATAGGCCCTGAAAAGAAAAGTGCAAAATACTCTTTTCCATCCTTCCTCTTCCTGACTTTTAGGTTAGTAAACCCTTCTATAGGTGATGAAACAACACCATTAGTTATGTAGGCAATCCCAACCCTTATTCCAACTTCCATTGCCTCATGTTTGTCTTTAAATTTGCAGAACTTTTCTTCTGTTACCTCAAGTGCGATTGTTAATGCAACCCTCCAATCTTGTGCTGCGTATTTCTTCTCTAATTCATTTATTCTTTCTACTATCTTTGTGTCTTTTATCTGTGGCGTAATTACACTTATTAAACCAACTACTCTTTCAGCCATGTCTTTGGCTAAAGGAATCTCAACGGTGCTTTCAGGATCAAAACCTTTATTTCTGCATCTCTCAGCTACTTTGTATGCTTGCTTTACATCCTTCTCAATACATTCAAAATATTCTTTCATTGTGAAATTATTCAGCAAAATTAACCATAAACACCTTTTTTTCCTTCAGACTAAATAAAGGTACCTTACAAAAATCAGGATTGTTTCCTGTCTTCTCTTGAAAATCTGTTTTAGACTGCCAGCATGAGCAGTTTATTATAATAACCCCGTTGTAAACAGCCACATCACTTCTATGCATATCACCAGAAACAATAATATCTGGTATCTTATCGATAACTAATGGATCTTCATTTCCTATAGGTACATATGTTGTTGATGAATGTGATGGTGCTAAATGTCTCTTTTGTAATAAAAACTTCAGAATGTGTGACGGATTATCTCTTGATTTATTTTCTCTTAATAATGGCACATTATTTACATAATAATGAAAGCTCGCCCCATGATACATTAATATATTATAACCTTCAAATTCTCCCTTCGAATGTATGTTAATAAGAGCCGGGTTGCTTACCATAATTACATTTGGTAAATTCCAAAGAGCCTCGGCATAATCCTTATCAAGTTGTGGTTGTGGCTCTGCAGCCCTTATTGAATCATGATTACCAGGGCATATTATTAATTTAATATCCTTGTTTATCAGACCAAGAAGTTCAGCTAGCCTATTGTATTGGTGTTTAATATTTTTTAATAATAAACTATTCTCTTGCCCAGGATACACCCCTATACCATCAACTAAATCGCCTATCAAAAACAAGTATTTAACTCTCGGTCCGATATGCTTGATCTTTTCATCTGATGAATTACCATTCAGCCATTCTATAAAGTTGATAAACTCCTTCTCCAAAAACATCTTGGAACCAACATGAATGTCTGATATGAAAGCAGCACACACATCTTCATCGCATTTTTTTTGTTTGTTGTTCATAATATCTGGAAAGACAACCGATGTTACAAAAAGAAATCTCTCGTTTGTCTTACCTACAATACCAATCACCTCATCTAGGCATATGCTCCCTGTAGCTTTAAAAGCCTCCGGGCTTGACTTGGTTACTATGGCCTTAAGAAAACCTGTTGTATCTTCAAGTGTCAAAATTATATTACCATTCTTGCTGGTCTGCTTATCATAGACTAAACCAATTGTAGCCACCTCTTCCCCATTCTGTTTATTTAAAATCCTATTAATAGAATGCAAATTGCTTAATTCCTGTCTTCCTTGCAGTATTCCTTTTAATGCTTCATATCTATGTCTAAAATAATTAACAAAATCTTTCATATTTATCTTCTTGCTTGGTAGATCAAATTGTTTTAAAACGTTGACGTTGCTTAAAACATTGCCTCTTTCTATTGGCTTATTCTCTTCTATTCTCTTTATCTCCGGAATACCATTGATTTTAATATCTTTAATCTTCTCTCCATTAGGATTTAGTATATTAAGAAAGGTATCGTACATCTTATTGATGCTCTTCTTCTCAAACAAAACCTTGGATTTTTCAAACTCTAACCAATTAATGTCAACTACACCATTGTTTGTAACAGCTAAGAAAAGGTCTTTGCTAACAATCAATGGTTTATCTTTAGACACAATCTTAGAGTTTAGCATGTCTAAGAAAGACTGATTATCAGATATATCTACTTCAAGAAGATCTGGGCTAATCAAGTACCCTTTACGTAAAAAACTCTGTATCACCTCGCTTTTATTCATAAACCAAGTCCCTCTTTCAAAACCTGATTAATATTCTCAACAGTTGCTTCTGGTATGGCTAAAGAAATTTCCCTTGTTCTTCCATATCTCCCCTTACTTATAACCTTAGCATTAATTATGCCAAGCATGTCTAACTCAGCAATAATATCGCTCAATCTTCTCTGGGTAAGTGGCTTAATGCCACATCTACTACAATTTTCTCTGTAAAGATTGTAAATATCGCCTGTAAAAATCCCTTTATTATTTCCATTGCATAATTGTAATGTGCTGTATAGGGTAAGTTTGTACTGCTTGGGTTGTGCTACCACCACATCAAAGACTTTATCTCGCTCGATTTTTTCCTCTGCTTTGTCAATGTAGTCGACTATTATCTTTTCTTCATTCTTTCTTTCCACTAGCTCAGCTGCAACCCTTAACAAATCCAAAGCTCTTCTTGCATCTCCGTGCTCCCTGGCTGCATAAGCAGCACATTTCTCAATAACTCCATCTCCAACTATATTATCAAAAAAAGCCAGTGATGACCTTTGTCTCAATATCTTCTGAAGTTGTATTGCGTTGTATGGTGGAAAAACAATCTCTTCTTCACTTAAACTGCTCTTAACCCTTGGGTCTATATTGTCAATGAATATTAGATCGTTGCTTATGCCTACAAAAGATACTTCACTCTCTTTAAGCTCGGAATTTAGTCTTGTCAGATTATACAAGATCTCGTCTCCAATCTTCTTAACTAGTTGGTCTATCTCATCCAAAACAATGATTAAAATTTGCCTCTTTTTTTCTAATGATCTAAGAAAGATTTTATACACTTCGTCTGTGGGTAAACCGGTTGCTGGTACATTCTCCTCAAATTCTCTTGAAATCTGTGCAATTAATCTATATTCTGTATCTGCAATTTTCTTAAGTTTGCAGTTTAAATAAACTGTTTTGATATTTATCTTATTCTCTTGGGCTATTTTTAAAATATCATTGATAACGTGCCTTGCAACTAATGTCTTCCCTGTACCTGGTCTGCCATAGATAAATACATTGCTTGGTTTTTCCATTCTTAGGGCAGGCGCAAGAATTCCAGCTAACTGATTAATCTGTTCGCCCCTGTAAGGAACATTCTTCGGTGTGTAATTGCTCTGTAATGCCTTTTTATTTTTAAATATTGATTTTTTCTTAAGATAATTTTGCAAGAAATCTGTTAGCTTTTTTGACATTCTGTTTCATCACCTTTTAAAATATATAAGTATTGTTGTGGTTATAAATATACACTGACACCTATATTTCGTATGGAAATCTTTTATATACTTTTTGATTCTATGTCTAAACTGAAGATAAAAAATTAGCATTTACTTCCATTGGAAAATTAAAAAATACGATTCTATTGTTATTATATTAAAACATACCTATTAGATTATAGAAATACTTAAAAACTAAATAATAAAATAAAGAAAACACATTTAAGTGGTAACTAGCTCTGCATACGAAATAACAGCAATAAAACAATAAAGCTACAAAAACGAGCATTTCCATACGAAACCATGGTGTGGGTATAATAAGATAAATTTATAAAATTACTACCAAAACAACACACAAACCAATCACGAAAGATTTATAAATTAAAATACCATAAAGAAATCGAAAATGGCTGAAGAAGACCGAAAATATTCAAAGCAACTTCTAGGTAAAACTGTTGTTACAAAATCAGGCAAAAGATTTGGAGAAGTAGGCAACATTACATTTGAAACTCGAACAGGTGAATTAATTCATCTAATCTTAAAAAACCCAACATCATATACAGAAGGTCTCGATCTCGAAAGAGACCCACAGGGAGACTTATTGATCCCATTTTCAGCAGTTTTAGCAGTTGGCGACTTTGTAGTGGTTTCAGAAGAAGATATTGTTTAATAAAACCATTAATTTTTTAAATCAAAGAGTAAACTGATTCTGTAAAATGCCCCTAAAATACAAAACAACAACAGATATAAAAATCCCGCCAAAACTATCAGAGCAGATTGTTGGGCAGGATGAAGCGGTTAACATAATTAAGAAAGCGGCAAAACAAAGAAGGAACGTCCTTCTCATAGGCGAACCTGGAACTGGTAAATCTTTAACAGGTCAAGCCCTAGCAGAACTGCTTCCCAAAGAAACCCTAGTGGATATTTTATCTTTTAATAACCCAATAGACGAAAATGCCCCAATTATCAGAACAGTTCCGAAAGGCAAAGGCTTGGAAGTTGTTAGTAAAGCAAAACTCCAAGTAATCAGCTCATTTAAATCCCAGAATATTATCTTCTTTGTCCTGGTTTTACTAGCTGTAATAACACCATGGTGGATCAGACAACAGTATGGAGACATTATGGCAGCAGCATCATTAATTGGTTCCATGATCTTCTTAGGATCTTTTATATTATTCCTTAATATTAATAAAAAATCAAAAATGACAGCAAGAGTTCCAAAAGTTCTGATTGATAATTCTAAATTAACCAAAGCACCTTTCTTAGAAGGTACAGGAGCCCATGCAGGTGCACTGCTTGGTGATGTACTTCACGATCCTCTCCAATCAGGCGGTCTAGGAACTCCAGCATATGAAAGACTAGTGCCTGGATTAATACACAAAGCAAACAAAGGTGTTCTTTTTATCGATGAAGTAGGTAATCTCAATCGCCACTCTCAACAAGAGCTATTAACATGCATGCAGGAAAAGAAATATCCTATAACAGGCCAATCAGAAAGATCTTCTGGTGCAATGGTAAGATCTGAACCCCTACCAACCGATTTTGTATTAGTAGCTGCAGGCACTTTCGAAACTGCAAGGAAGATGCACCCTGCCTTAAGATCAAGAATTCGTGGTTATGGTTATGAAGTTTATATGAACAGCATGATGGATGACACCTCTGAAAATAGGGATAAACTTGCAGTCTTCGTAGCACAGGAAATAAAAAAAGACGCCAAAATCCCACATTTCACAAAAGATGCTGTCGAAGAAATAATCTATGAAGCAAGAGTAAGGGCAGGCATCTCAGGTAAGTTAACCCTTCGATTAAGAGAACTTGGTGGCTTAGTAAGAGCAGCAGGCGATCTTGCTCTAGAAGAAAAATCAAAATATGTTCTCCAAAAACACGTTCAGCAAGCTAAAAAACTCGCTCGAACACTTGAACAGCAGGTAGTGGACAAGTATATCGAAAATAAGAAGAAATACCAGGTAATAATAACTAAAGGTCAGCTAGTTGGTCGTGTAAATGGTCTCGCAGTAATGGGATCTGATTCATATTTTTCAGGCCTAGTTCTTCCTATAGAGTCTGAAGTTACACTGGGAGGTAAAAAATCAGAATTTATAGCTACAGGTAAACTAGGAGAAATAGCAAAAGAAGCAGTAAAGAATGTCTCGGCAATTATCCTTAAATACTTCGGAGAAGATATCAATGAAAAATACGATATCTTCATCCAGTTCTTACAAACAGCTTCTGAAGGCGGTGGTGTCGAAGGAGACTCAGCTTCAATCGCAGTTGCCACAGCAATAATTTCAGCTCTTAAGAAAATCCCTGTAAGACAAGATACAGCTATGACAGGTTCATTATCTGTTCGAGGCGAAGTTCTAGCTGTTGGCGGAGTCACACAGAAAGTAGAAGCAGCAATTCACACAGGATTATCCAGAGTTCTTGTTCCAAAAGCAAATGAAAAAGATGTCTTATTATCAGCATCTCTAAAGAAAAAGATTAAAATAATCCCAGTATCAACAATTTATGATGTTCTTAAAGAAGCTCTGGTCTGGAAAGGTAAAGAGAGGATTCTTAAGAGTATAAAAAAGGAACGAGAGTAAGCTTTATAAAATAACCTTCTTATTCTTAGATTAATGATACTAAACTTTTTACTAGATAAGATACATATAGAAAGAAAGAATATTCCAAAATCAAACATCGAAGCTAAAAATACCCTACGAATCCTTAATATCACTGAAGAATCTCTTGAACCACTGTCAAAGGAAAAGGTACTGAAACTCAATTTTATTTACAACATTTTCTACGAACCAGATATTGCTACCCTGGAAATGACTGGAAATATAGTTTACAAAACAGATGAAAAGAAATCAAAAGAAATCCTCAATGAATGGAATAAAGAAAAAAAGATCAACCCAGGCGTATCATCAGTTATCTTTAACCATATACTAACACGATGCAGTGTTAAAGCACTCAGGTTGGCCCAGGAACTCAATCTTCCACCCCACATCCCATTCCCAAGAATAGCCTTAAAGACAGAGCAGGCTAAAAAGGCTTCTTAAGACTTATAAATTGATTAAAACAAAAGGTTTTTATTCTGAAATATAGTGCCCACACATATGTTTATCAGAATTAAGAAAAGAAAATCCGTCAGTGGAACAAAAAAATTTGCTTATCTTGTAAGATCAAAACATTGCAAAAAAGGTCCAAGGCAAAAAGTTATTTTATATCTGGGAAAAGTCTTCGAAATAAAAAAAGTAAAAACAAAAAAGCACAAAGCAAAAAAGAAAAATTACAATGATTTAGAAGATTTCTTAGTAGACCTTGTGGTAAGGGAGCTTAGGAGGTACGGTTTTAGGCATAAAGGAAGCCATGTTTTCAATAATTTTAAATTTTTTATTGATCTACCAAAAAGGAGAGTCTATGATGATAAAAATAATAAGATCGTTCTGGCCGTGAATTATGGTGTTCTCTGTGATTACACCTTAAATAAGCTGTTTGAAAAAAGTTATATCATAGAAAAGCCAGAGATTGTCACAAAAGACATAGGGAAAAAGCTCATTTCTGCAGGGATTTCAATAAAAAATAAGGAATTTATCCAACTTTACGATATAATTTCCA
>CAYIFT010000021.1:0-10473 GCA_964362765.1 Candidatus Woesearchaeota archaeon
CATTATTTCTATTTGGTTCGTAGCTCGTTGGTCCATATTTTTTAAATGACTTGCATAGTAGTTCAGCAAGTTCGATATGTGTAGTTTGTGTAATTAATTTTAACGTGTACTTCGACTTTTTTACTGGTGTTACATCACCCATTACTAAACCATATAAATATGCCCTTTCTTTAGGTGATAATTTAAATTTCTTTTTTTCTTTGATATATCCTCTTAGAATTGAGGCTTTTCGACTATCTCTAATACCTATTCTATTATCTTTTAGTATTTTTCTTATTTTTGGTCTATAAATTTTGAATTTTCTTGATAATTCTCTTATCGGAGTTCCATTTTTATATAGATTGATTAATTCACTTTCAGAAATCATCTATTAATAATGTTTTTATTTTATATCAACTCTTCTGCTTGAAAATCGAAATATTTTCATGAGAACTGAAAAATTTACGATAATAAACTGAAGATTTTCAGAAAAGGCTATTTAAAATGAAAGATTTTCGATTAAGACGAATAAAAATGTAATTATTTGCTCTTAAATATCCTAACCGTAATATTTTTAAATTAGTTATTTCTATTAATAATGATGAAAACAGCTATCGTCACGGGTGGAAGCAGAGGTATATGAAAGTCTACTGCCATAAAATTATTAAAAGAAGGTTTTACTGTTATAATTACTTCTAGAAACAATAAAGAATTAAAAGAAACTGAAAATGAATTAAATAAATATGGTAAAATAATTGGAATAAAGAGTGATGTTTCTAATTACGATGATGTTAAGAATTTAATTAAACAAGTTTATAATAAATATAAAAGAATTGATGTTTTAGTTAATAATGCTGGTGTTGCTTTATGGAAAGAATTAGATCAGATGAATAAGAAAGAAATTGATAATATTCTTGATATTAATCTTAAAGGATTAACCTACATGTGCAGAGAAGTAATTCCTATAATGAAGAAACAGAAATCAGGTAATATAATAAATATTTCTTCAGGCGCAGGTAAAAAAGGATATGCAGAATTTTCAGTTTATTGTGCAAGTAAGTTTGGAGTTATTGGACTAAGTGACTCTTTAGCTAAAGAATTAGAAAGATATGGAATTAGTGTTTATACAATATGTCCTGGTGGTGTTAATACTAAAATGTATCTTGGTATGGAACCAGATGCAGATCTTAATAGCTTATTACAGCCTGAACAGATAGCTGAAAAGATTATTGCTTGTGTGAAAGGAAAATATAAGAACAGGGCTTGTATAGAGATTTATAAATAAATTAATTCTTAAAGATTATTAAATTCTTATGGAAATAATCAACCTTATATTCATCAAACTGCTTCCATTACTAACTACTCAACCAAGCAAACAATAAATTTTTTTCTTATTTAGTACTTTAAAGAATAAGATAAAAAAGGAGTCGGTATAAAAGTTTGTGATTTATGGAAGCAAAGTTACGCTAACAGGTTGAGATATTAATAATATTGAATTTGGGACTACCAGTGCTGGATTAATTGTTACAAAACCTAAATGAATCGTTAATCCCGGGAAAGCATATGTGGGAATTGTCCATGTTGCAGTTGCTTGTCCATTAGCATCAAGCACTCCTTGAGCATTGTTTAATCCGATTAATGATCCAGAAAAAATCGAAAGAAAGAACACTCCATCTGGATTCAGCGGTATTACACGTCCATCAGCTAAAATGATTCCTGGTGATGTTCCTAAAGACATTAATAAAAAATAATTTGTATTTGGGTTTGTTATTGTAGATAATGTAATGTTGATTGTATTCCCGATATTAGGAGATCCTGCTATTGCTATTGAAGGCTGAACACTTGAAGGAAATTCCCCAATAATTGCATTTGAAAGTGAAGTTACATTAAATGTACATTCGTTAAGAACTAAATTGCATCCTTGTCCCTGTGGAATATAAGTTTGAGTATCGTTATTAAAAATAAAAAGATTGAGGTTGCTTTCATTAATTACTGCTGATTCATTATAGCGCAATATTAATGTTACAGGTTTAATAAACCTTAAAAGATTTATTCCGGGACCAAAAGTATAATTAAGGCTTCTTGGTGTAACATTAAACTGAGTTGTAAAATTCTGGTTCTGATTATTTCCGCTAATAAATACTGATCTGAAACTTCTTAATGCAATGGCTGGAATAATAAGCTCTGCATTATTTGATGGAACTGTTAGAATTCCACCTGCAGGACCAATGGTCGTGGCATTGTTTTCATTAAAATCACAAATATCTGATGAATTAATAGGACATATATCACATACATCTCCTTTATCATCTAAATCACTGTCTAACTGATCATTAAGAATGCCGGGGCAATTGTCTATTGGCTCAGGTATTAGATCATTGTCTGTTTCATTGATCGTTCCATTAACCGCATTCATCCAGGACGAGCTGAAATTTGATAGAACTGCTAAAGAATTGGTTATGTTAGATTCATTTAATGCCAGTTTATAATTATCTAGCGATGCGCTTAAAAACTCAGAAGCATTTACCAAGAAACTGTTAAGACCTGGGAAACCTGATTGGTTAACTAAACTCATTCTGATAAAAAGATTGATAGTTTCGCGCAGTAAATCAACATCAATATTATTGCTTGTAGTTAATATTCCAGCTATTGTTGAATTTAATATACTGGTAAAAGATGGATTTGAAATTATAGACAATGATAAAGTAGTAGCATTAGCAAGCTCGTTAAAGAATTGCTGTCCATAAGCAGGAACTAATGAATTATTGTTAGGCAACCAATAAATATCATTTAGGCTTGTATTAAGATGCGAGACTATTTGGTTTATCTGTGCAGGGCCTGTATAAGGATTTAGATTATTTCTAATAGTTTCAATTATAAATCTGTTGGTCTTATTTGTATCGTCCAGAACGAAGAAACCATGTCTTTGAAATGTATTCTTCTTTGAGTTTTGAACACTGGAAAGGTACCATACTGAAGTGTCTTGAGTTGAGAAAGCAAAGTAAAGATCTTCAGTTTGATAATATCCGAAGTTAGGATCATAAACTTCTATAAACATATTTTCTGCAACTATTTCATTATTCAATAAAATTATTGGATCAATTGGTTCAGGTTCTCCCGGATTATCTTTGACAATGAAGACATCAATAGTTTGATTAGGTACAAGGTAAGGTATTCCCCTTAAAACCTCTGGGATAGGATCGTCATTGCTTGGTTCAATCATAGGGTCAACATCTGGAATATCTGGGCTTAGAGGAAAATCCGGTATAATTATTCCCAAATCCCACCAAGGATCTGAAATCTTAGACCATCTCCAATGCTGATGCAAGCAATCGAGAGGAGTTACTCTACAGCCAGGAAGGAATACACTTTGTCCTACAGGTGCTGTATGTATATTATCATACTCTCCCTTGCTACCATTATTTACAGCATTGAATTTTGTCTCTTTTGTTATTATAGGTTGTCTTCCTAGGTTATTGAATGTAAATGATAGTATATCATCCTCATCAGAAGTTCTTGTTAACGCTTGAGTTCCATAATCTTCCTTATCATAAAATATTATTTTATTAAGATTAGGTTGAGTACCGCTTTTATCAAACCATTTAACCGTAACTTTTGGGACAATTCTGTAACAATCTCTTCCGAAAGATTCGCAGTTATTCGTTGGTTTCCATCTTACAATTAGATCATAATTTACACAAAAGAATCCATTTAAATTTGATTGATTAAATCTTTTACCAAAATCCCAATAAAGTGTATCTGTTCCACTAATTTCGTCTCTTCTTATTCCAAAACTATTATGGCTGTGGTTGTAATTCTGCTCATCAAATTCAACAACCATACTTTGATTGCTACCATATTCTATTTTAAATCGAGGTGTACTTAAGCTTTCTAACATATTATTATTGATTGCTTTTATATTTTCTAGAACTAGGCCGTCACTGTTAACTTCTTTAGCAGTAAACGACCATGGTCCTTGAGAATAAGAAAAAGGCAAGCTATTTGTAGGCTCTCTAATAATACATGAACATTGAAATCTACAACCGGTTGTTCCTGGGTCATTCCATCCACCAGGAATATCGCAGGTGTTATTATCCCCCGTGTTACCTGCGCTTTGCAAGTAAAAATCGCTCAATCCATTAAAACATGCGATATTTCTATTTAGAGTATTTTGTCCAGAAATAGAAATACCTCTTTCTTTATTTTCAGTTGCAGTGTTATTTTCAATTATATTATTAAGACCTTGAATAAGAAATCCAGAAAGATTGTTATCAATTGCTAGATTGTTAGTAATAGTATTAGAATGAGATAGTATCACGTAACCATATTCGAGATTTCTTTCTACAATATTCCCTATCAGAATATTGTTGTATGTAAGACCACCCTCCACTCTAATTCCACTTAGTTTACCATCGCTTACTATATTACCAATTATCTTATTATTCGTTGGACCAATAAAATATGGACCCAGTTGAATTCCATTTCCAGAGCTTTTAGTTATTTTATTGTTTATTAAAACATTATCATTACCCGATATAATTAAAATTCCAGTCGGTGTAGAAGTAATACTATTATTTGCAACTGTGTTGTTAAGGCCCCCCAGAATTCCAACACCGTATCCACCTGTTTTTATCATTTGATTGTTAGAGATAACATTAGAATTAGAACCTACAATATTAACAGCCTGAGAAGTAAAACCACCTGGTGAAATTGATTCTATAAATATATTTGATGTTATAGTATTAAAAGATGAAGTAATTAATTGTAGAACTAAGTATTTAATGTTACAATTCTTTATTGTTGATCCTTGTATATTGTTTAATTTTATGACTCCTCCAGCACCAAAAGTTCCTGGCGGGTTTGCTTCAATAGCAGCTCCACCACAATCAAGAACAATATTATTTGCACATATATCAAATCCGTCCTGTACAGGATAATTGCCTGGACTTAATGTTAAAGAACTGGCAAGATCGCAATGTTGAAAAGGAGAAGGGCTGCAAGATGGATCTGTCCACGGACAGTTATTTGGAAATGGTAAACTTGTACTGTGTCCTGGAGGACATCCATTCTGGAAACAACCTTGATGGGGTCCATCGTGGGCTAAAGCTAAATTTATGCTTATATAGAAAATTAAAATATAGCATAATATAAAGATTTTATATTTTTTCATTTGAGACCCCCATTTACTTAAAAGAATAAAATATTTAAAAGAATTGCTGTATTTAAATATATATATAAAAGTCTATAGAGTTTATTATCTATTAATTTTAATAAAAAGAAAAAAAGAAAAAATACATTATACCATCGCTAGTCGATAGGTAATGATTAGAAGTTATTAACTCTACTATTACCTTGTTCTATGCTTCTGGTAACAATCCCTGCAATAAACAGGTCTGCCTTCGGATGGCTTGAAAGGCACTTGTGTTTCAACGCCACAATCAGAACACGTTACCGTGTGCATCTCTCGTGGACCGCCGAAATCGCGCCTTGGGCCTCCTCTCTTACCTTCGAAACCCATATTCTTCTTATACTCCATATATTATGTTTCATCTACAAGACTTCTAGAGACTAGAAACCCTGTATAAATAGTTTATAGGACTACTAGTATTTAAATCTTTTCCTTAAGGTTGATAAGTATTGGATTCTTTTGTTGAGAAGCCTATCTTGATTGATCTTGCTATCCGAGTTCAGTTCTTTTGCTTATCTCTCCTCTTAAATTTTCAGAAACAAGTTCTCTTACTTTATCTTTATTATAATTACTTAATAACCATGCTAGTTTGATGAAAGCTATTTCAGGAATCATATCAGAGTAATTTCCAAGAACACCTGACTCAACAAGATTTCTTCCAGTAGAATAAACATTCATCTGGAGTCTTCCGTATAAAGTTTGGGATGTCATGACAACAGGCATTTTCTTAGCTAGCTTCTTGACCGTATTAAATATCTTAGAGTGTTCTTTTGTAAATTCATCGATAGCATTTATTGGCATATGACCAAGACCAGTACCTTCAATCACTAAACCATCAAAAGATTCATATGATTCAAATTCTTTTGCATACATATTAGTATGGATTTTTATTAGTCCTATCTTAAGATTTTCTTTGAATAACTTCAATCTTAATTTTCTACCTGAATCTTTTCTTCGATAATTTGTATGAATGAATTCTAATTTTCCGTGCTTGTCGATTCTTGCTATAGGAGAACCATTCACAACCTTGAAAGCATCTCTCGAAGAGGTATGTAGTTTTCTTGTTTTACATGCTGGCAGAATAAGACAAGATTCATCTGATGAACCTTCGTGCATACAAATAGCTACTTCAGCAAAATCACTTTTAGCAATAAACTGGGCTGCGCATATCAAGTTTAAGGCTGCGTCTGAGCTTCCTCGATCAGAGCTTCTTTGAGAGCCTACAAGAATAACAGGGATAGATAAATCTTCAAGAATAAAGGCTAAAGCTGCTGCTGTATAATGCAATGTGTCTGTGCCATGTGTTATTATAATGCCATTAGCACCATTTTTAGCCTCTTTATCGATCTCTTTTGCTAATAAATTATAATGGCTGAATCTCATGTCTTCTGAGAACATATTTCTGATCAATTTAGATCTAATTTGGGCAATATCTTTCAATTCTGGAAACATTGATATAATATCTTCTGGAGTAAATCTAGCAGAGACTGCTCCTGTTGAATAATCTACCCTTGAAGCTACAGTACCTCCTGTATGCAGAATAGAAATTATTGGCAGATGCTTCTTTCCTTCAATAGACTTCGATTGCTTTTTATCTTCTATTATAATTTCGCACTTTTCCTCTGATCCTTTGAATTTCTTAACTGTGGTTAAAGAAACGATATTCTTTTTCAGAATTCCAACATTGTAGCCAGAAATTAACTTCAGAATAATTTTTTCATCATCAGAACCAGGCATCACGATTCCTTTGTATGAATCATCTTTTGTTTTAATCTCGACAAGATCACACTCTTTAAGATTTTTCATGAGAATTTTTTGATGAAATCTCTTTAAATATTTTTGTAAAAAATGCAATTTTTCAGAATTTTTAAAATTTTAATCTTAAAAATGTAAACTTCAATATTTTAGTGTCTTAGAGCTTATAAAGCTAATTTAAGAGAAATTTGTTTAGTTTAAAATATATTTTAGACCTAGATAATACTTATATACTAATTAAGTGATAAAAAAGAAATAGGGCTTAAGTATATCGTTTGTATTATAATAAATATAAGTTAAATAGCATAACTTACTTAGAGGGCTTAATTCTAAATTAAATTAGCTACGTTTGTAAAGTTTAAATCATTTCTCATTAAACTTAATTAGAATGTAATATATAATAACTAGGATATAAATATTATGGTGCTAGAGAATATATATGCACACAGGAAAAATGAAAAAGGGGGTTTAAGAAGATGGAAGGATTGATAAACGATGCTTTGCTTAACAAGCAAGATTTAACTGATTTGAGGGTCGGAGAGGCAAATATAGTAGTGATGGGTACTGGAGGAGCAGGCAACAATATGGTTTCTTGGCTCCATAAAAGAGGAATTCAAGGAGCAAAAATATTTGCAGTAAATACAGATCTGCAGCATTTGCAAATTTCTGAAGCTGATGGAAAGATTTTGATTGGAAAAGAATTAACAAGAGGTTTAGGCTGTGGAGGATTTCCAGACAAAGGAAGAGAAGCAGCTAAAGAATCTTTGCATGAGTTAAAGGGTGTTTTGAAGGATGCTGATATGGTTTTCATTTGTGCAGGATTAGGAGGAGGTACAGGAACAGGAGTTGCTCCAGTTGTAGCAGAACTTGCGAGAGAAGCTGGTGCAATTGTAATTGGAACTGTAACTATGCCTTTTGATATTGAAAGAGCAAGAGTGGACAAGGCTGAATTTGGATTACAACAGCTAAGAGAGGCATCTGATACTGTAATTGTAATAGATAATAATCGTCTTGTAAGCATAGCAGGAAACCTGCCTATCCAGCAGGCATTTGCAGTAGCAAACGAGCTTATAAGCACAATGATAAAGGGTATTGTAGAGACAATTGCCATACCATCTCTAGTCAATCTAGACTATGCAGATGTAAGAGCGATCATGGCTAATGGGGATGTATCGGTAATCGGAATTGGTGAGTCTGATACTGATGCAAGGGTAGAGGAAGCCACAAGAAGAGCTCTGACAAATCCTTTATTAGATGTAAGCTATGAGGGAGCTACTGGTGCATTGATACATGTGAGTGGAGGAGATGACTTAACATTAGAAGAGGTAAATAAAATTGGTGAAATAATTACTGAGGCATTAGACCCAGACGCAAATGTAATCTGGGGAGCAAGAATTGATCCGAAGATGTCAGGAAGAGTAAGGGTTATGACAATTGTTACTGGAGTGAATTCACCATACATACTTGGAAGGTCGCAAGGTAGGAAAATACCACAGAAAGCTGTTCAAGTGAGCGAAGAACTTGGTATCGATATGGTAGGCTACACCAAGCCTTCCAAAAGATTAGCTTTATGATAGTGCAAACCCCCCAAATAAGTTGCACTTAGTCTGCTGATGCCACTAATTCTATAATTAGGCATCAGCTTTTTTTCTTTTTTATTACCCAGATTAAACAAAATTTCTAAGAAAACTTTATAAATTAAAAATTATAATTAGTAGCAACATGCTAAACGAAATTATAACCAGATCATTTGAATTTAATGAATGCTCTATAAGTGGAGATGATGGGGGTGAAGTTATAACAGAGCATAAAAAGCCATATAGAATTATTTATGAAAACGATAGTCTCGAAGCAGTTTTGTTATCTGCTAGAAATTTAGGGTATAAAACAGAACTTTTTCAGTAGACATATAAGGATGGCCCTAATGGACATCTAAGACTCAAAAAAGAAGGGCAAGATACTTGTGCAAGGATTACATCAGAAAAAATAGACGGAAAAATATTTTATAGATTATATGTGCCTTATGTAGATGAAGACTAGAATTATTTTCTCTTAAACAATTTTTTGAAGAAATCAGATATTTTACTTTCTCCTCTTTCCATTCTTTTATTTAATTTTTCTATTTATAACTACTAAACAATTGTTATCTTAAACCGAAATATTTATATATATACATATGTATATACAGATAATATGGCTAAAACTATAATGGTAGCTAATGAAGTATATAAAAAATTAAAGAAAGCCAAAGGTAATAATAGCTTTAGCAGGCTTTTGAATGAGCTAATCTATTCTAAAAAAGAAAAGACATTAGGGGGTTTAAAAGAGTTTGTAGGTGTGCTTAAAGACGATGAAGAATATGATAAAATAATGAAAGATCTAAAAAAGAGATGGGCTGAATGGACGAGAAAATATGCCTAGATACAGATGTATGTATAGACATTCTTAAAGGCAACGAAAGAGCAAAAAAGATATTTGAAGTAGCAAGTGAAAATAAAGTCCATATATCAGTAATAACGGTTTTTGAACTTCTTTTAAGGAAAACAAACATAGAAATTGTTGAGAGATTCATAAATTCAATTAATAAATTACCAATTGATGATGATGTTGCAAGGACTGCAAGTAAGTTACAAAAAGATTTGCTAGACAAAAATATAAAAATTGATATTAGAGATCTATTCATTGCTGCATGTGCAATAAACAATGATTGTGAACTCGTAACATTCAATAAAAAAGACTTTTTAAATATCGGTGGTTTAGATTTATATGAATTTCAGTAATCATTGTTTCTTTTTAAACAAATTCTTAAAGAATTCACCAATCTTACCTCTTCCTTTTTCCATCTTCTGATCTAATTTACTTACTTGCTTATTCAAAGGCCATACGCTTGTATCTGTCTTTCTATTTCCCCATTCTTCAAAGTAAGTAATCAATTCTACAGGTTCTCTCTGAACTTCTTTCTCGAATTTTTCAGGATAGCCTAGAGTGATAATTGCTTCTGGGACTACATCTTCAGGAATCTTTAGAATTCTTCTAATAGATTCTACATCTAGAGAACCTACCCAGCAAGTTCCTAATCCAAGTTCATGGGCTTTTAACATAATATTCTGAGCTGCTATAGCACAGTTTTGAATAGAATAAAGTTCCCCTCTTTCCTCGAATAAATCAGTAACCCTTTTCTTTCGATTACAAATAACAATGAACACTGGTGATTTATTCATCCACATCTGCTTTAGGCAAGATATTGAAATATCGTATTTCTTTTTTTCATCAATAACAACAATAAAACTCCAGTTTTGTAAGTTTCCTGCTGAAGGTGCGTAAGAAGCAGCTTCGATGATCTCTCCTATTAATTCTAATGGAATCTCTTTATCTAGATAATCCTTACAGCTCCTCCTTTCCTTGATGCAGGAATCGAGATTCATATCTTTATAACGATTAAATCTAATATTTAAGTATTTCTTTTTATATTTTAGATAAATTTATATTTTGATTGGTAAAACTAACAATTATGACTGTGATCAATTTAACAGATAAGTACCTAGAATTAG
>CAYIFT010000022.1:0-10305 GCA_964362765.1 Candidatus Woesearchaeota archaeon
GAATTACTTAATAGAAACTAATTACCATTGTGAGATGTTCAAAAACCTTTTTAAAGCAATTCTTATTAAATTTAGCATAATGAAGAGGTTATTTTTACTTATATCTATTTTGGTATATTTATTATACTTAACATTGCCTGTAAATACACAGATCATAGGTGGTATTGAACCAATTCCATTTTATTTAGAAAACAGCGAAATAAGATTAAATTTTATGTATCACGTAAATAAGATTGACCTTTTATCTATTGTTGATAAAGATGATGATCATACATTTGATGTTAGCGGAATATTATGGAAAATAAGATTAATTGATCTTACTACAGCACCTAATTACAATGAAATAACAAGATCGCAAACTGAACTTAATTGCCAAACTTCATACAATATTCTGAATGATGGTTCTGCCCAAATTCTTTATATGAACTGGCTCAATTGCGCTGTTAATCCTACTAATAAATTTAATCTAACAATAACTGTAAGATTAGATGAAAATTCTGATGATAGTGACTGGAGGATTTACATTAATAGCGAGATGAATGATTACTCTATATTATATCATAAATTATTTTTTGGAATATTAGAGAATCCTGTAGATTACATAGTCACTGCGTCAGGGATCCTTATTAAAAATCCTGCTAATACTTTCGATGCAGTTAGTGATCCTTTAATTGATGTGGGAAGTGTAGCTTTGCCTATCAAGATGATTCCTTATTATACATCTGCTAATCAAGGCTTGTATTTCTGGTCTAAAGATGATCACCCGCCACACTATCAATCAGCTAGTTTTAGCAGTGATGGCTCTAGGCTTTATTATGGGCATGGATTTTATCCAGAATACATTGGAACTGCTGGTAATGATTTTAATATGGATTATGATTTTTCTATAGGCGTATTTAATGGCGACTGGTATACTGCAGCAAGATTATACAGGTCATGGGCTTTAAGTCGACCATGGGCAAATACATTGCTAATTAACAGAAATGATATACCACAGTTCTGGAAGGAACTGGATCTCGGAGAACATTCTGGTCATTTTCCAAATGCTAATTTGGACTATGAAATAAATTCTTGGACGAATGTTAGAAATTATTATAATGCAACTAACTTAGCTGTATTTTATTGGGGAGGTGCAACAAATGATCTTCAAGCACAACCATGGTCGTCTACAATAATAGACGGACTGGAC
The DNA here is from genome assembly GCA_964362765.1 of Candidatus Woesearchaeota archaeon. GTDB lineage: Archaea > Nanobdellota > Nanobdellia > SCGC-AAA011-G17 > UBA489 > CAYIFT01. The sequence continues at coordinate 1,190 of CAYIFT010000022.1, forward strand.
TCTTATGGTATAAAGACTTTCTTTTACAATAATCCCCAATTTGTTAATGTTGGTCTTCCGTTCTATACTTCAGTAAGCTCTTATACATGCAGAAATATTGCTGGACAGCCTTATATCATGAGTGGCATTGCTAGGATGGATTACACAAATACAGGCTGGCACAACTGGGTTGCTAGCAGGGTAAGAGATAATCTTGCAGCTGTTGGTTATAAGGGAATGTTTTTTGAGTATCCAGTTGCAGATAAATTGTGCTATAATCTACCAAACCCTGTTGGCGGTATTAATCCATTAGACGGCATGATAGACTTCATGAATGAGGTTAGATCTGAGGCTAGAGAATCTTACAGTAATTTTATTTTATTTTATGAATACTTTTACGATTATTTTATTCCTGTTAGCGATGCTGCTTTTGTAAGCTCAAATTTTGGATGGTCTTGCAGCGGATTGAATGGTGATTGTGATGAGAATTATATTGCTGTACCATTTATACCTGCCATATACCACAATGTTATACCAATGTTAGGTTATGGTACTTTTCTTCAGAATCCATATGGTGGTTATGACAATTATGTTTATTTAGACCAGCAAATTGCATTAGATTTCAGCTGGGGTTTAAGTATACACACTACTGAACCATTTAAGAATGAAGACTCGCTTGTACCTGGAGCATTGGGTGTATTAAATCATGAGGCTAATCTAGTTACAAATCCTTTGTACAGCAGTGCTATAAATGTTTTATTAAACCATACGAATTTTTTACGTAAACTTATTAATATAAGAAAGATTGCGAGGAAATATCTTGTTTACGGCGAAATGCTTAGACCAGTGCCTTCAAGTATAAATAATATTTTAGCAACATTTACATCCCACCCAAATCTGCTTACCATAAATAGAATGATTCCTGAGATAATGAACAGTGTTTGGAAATCCCAAGGTGGCAAAATTGGTCTTGTCTTTGTAAACCCTAAACTGACTTCACATACTATCTTCTTTAGTTTTCCTTTAAATCAATATAACTTACCATCAACAGCACATTATGGACTATTTGAGCTAAATTCAAGCGGCAGTCTTTTAATACGCGAATTTGACGGCAATCTAAACAATCAGATATTACAGCTTCAACCAAAATCTGTGAGGATATTTGAGATATATTCTGTACCACCTCCACCCATACCTTGTGGATTATCGTATCCTGCTTGCAACGGAGCATGTGCTGCTGGACAGACGTGTCGAGAAGCTGGAACTAGCTGCATTTGTACGACACCTCCAACACCGCCACCTTCTCAGCCACCACAAACTACACCTAGTCAAACAACACCGCCAACAATAGTTGTACCACCTGTGACACAACAACCACCGCAAATACAACCACCTTCTTTGAACGAACAGCAGGAGATTGAGGAAGTAAAGAAAAAATATGGTTGGAAAGAATATAGATTCCATCTTGCTATATTAATAGTGGTAATCATAATATGTGTCATAGTTATAACAAAAAGCTTTTTCAGGGGTGGTCCGAAATTACAGTACGGTGGAAAATAACTAAATTTTTTCTTATTTCACATTAATTGACTTTAGATCCTTAACAACTTTTGACATAATTTCAATTACATGATCTATATCTTGCTTGGTTGTTTTTCTGCCAAGTGTAAATCTTAATGAACTTTTTGCCAAATCATAAGGGATTCCTATTGCTAAGACTGCGTGAGAAGGTTCGATGCTTTTTGAACTACATGCGCTTCCTGTTGAAGCAAATATGTTATGTTCATTTAACATGATTATCAATGCCTCTCCTTCTATATTAGGTATAGAAATGTTCACACTATTAGGCAATCTTTGTGTTGGATGTCCATTAAGTGATGCTCCTGGAATTTCTTCTAAAATTTTTTTAATCAGGCAATCTCTTAATTCTACTAATCTTTTGGATTCTCTTTCTCTTATCTGATGCGCAATTTCTAAGGCCTTAGCAAATCCGATTATACCAGGAACATTTTCAGTACCTGATCTTAAATTGAATTCTTGCCCTCCACCATAGATAATTGGTTTGACTGAAACATTTGATTTTTTATATAAAACACCTATGCCTTTAGGAGCATAGATTTTAGAACCATTTAAACTCATCAAATCTATATTTAATTTATTTACATCCAAATCAAGGTAACCTGCTGCTTGGCAAGCATCTGTGTGGAAAAAAACTTTTTTTTCTCTGCATATCTTTCCGATTTCTGAGATGTCTTGAACTGTTCCTAGATCATTGTTTGCATACATAACTGAGACAAGTAAGGTATCTTTTCTGATTGAATTTTCCACATCTTTAGGATTAATCAATCCATATTTATCAACCTTAATATAAGTTATTTCGTAACCTTCTTCCTTTTCAAGATATCTGCATGTATTAAGGACTGCGTGATGTTCTATGACAGATGTTATAATGTGTTTTTTGTGTTTGTTTGCTTTTGCAGCACCCTGAATAGCTAGATTTATACTCTCTGTTCCACTACCTGTGAAGATAATTTCTGATGATTTACAGTTTAATATTTTAGCTATTGCTTGACGAGCATTATCTACAGCTTCTTTTACCTTCAATCCGGGTGTATGAAATGAGCTTGGATTACCAAATTCTTCAGAGAAATATCTATCCATTTCTTTTTTAACTTCTGGATCTACATAAGTACTAGCTGCATAATCAAGATAGATATTTATCATATTATATGCCTAAAGAAGCTCTCACGTCATCAGGTGGCTGCCATGGTGGGTCAAATACCAGATCGATATTAACTTCTTTCACTTTATTGCTTTCGGTTATTTTTCTTTTTATTTCACCAATTAAGAATGGACCATAAGGACAGAAAGGTGTAGTCAGCGTCATCTTTATATTTATCTTATCTTCGATTATTGAAATATCATAGATTAAACCTAAGGTGTGTACATCTATGTTAAGTTCGGGATCAAAGCATTTTTTCAATGTGCTGATTATTTCATCCTTCGTTACCATTTTCTTCAAGTTCCTCTCCTAAATATTTATATAAACCAAGCTTAAAAACTTTTAAAGGCAACAATGCACATTTCAAACGCATGGGTGATATCGGAATTCCAAGTATTCCCAGGATATCCTCTTTATTCAGATTTTTAGCTTCTGTAACCTCTTTATTGATTAAATTTTCTGTTAACAATGAAGCTGAAGCCTGGCTTATAACGCAGCCCTTACCGTTGAATTTTATTTCTCTAATTTTTTCTCCATTTATATTAGCATTTATTTCTATAATATCTCCGCATACTGGATTGACATCTCTAGCATGTATATTTGGGTTTTCTAAACTACCCTTATTTCTTGGATTTCTATAATAGTCTAATATAACTTCAGCATACATGTCTTCTGAATTCATAGTTTAAACACCTTTCTTGCTTTTTCTAATGCGTCTATTAATCTATCGACATCTTCGCATGTATTATATAAATAGAAACTAATTCTTGCTGCGGCTATTATACCTAATTTTTCGATTAATGGCATCGCACAATGGTGTCCTGATCTTATCGCAATATCTTCTTCATCAAGAACTGTTGTTAAATCATGGGCATGAATATCCGCTAGATTAAAGCTTATTACTCCGTTTCTCACATTTATATCTCTTGGTCCGTAGATCTTAACATCCTTAACTTTGCTTAATTTTTCTAAAGCATATTTTGTTAGAAATTTTTCATAGTTATGAATATTATCAATTCCTATGCTATTCAGATAGTCGATTGCAGCGCCTAGGCCTATTGCACCTGCGATATTTGGGGTTCCTGCTTCAAATTTCCACGGCAATTCATTCCAGGTTGCGCTTGTATATTTTACTTCCTTAATCATATCACCGCCACCGAATATCGGTTCCATTTCTTCAAGTAATTCTTTTTTACCATATAAGACTCCTATTCCCGTAGGACCGCACATCTTATGCCCTGAAAAAACTAAGAAATCGCAATCTAAATCTTTGACATCAATCTTCATGTGCGGAACACTTTGAGCAGCATCAACCAGAACAATAACACCATGTTTATGAGCTTCTTTGATTATTTCTTTTATCGGATTGATTGTTCCTAAGACATTTGAAACGTGCGTTATTGCTAATATCTTTGGTTTTTTTCTTAGTAATTCAAATCCTTTCTTTAGATCGAGTAAACCATCTTCAGTTATTGGGATGAATTCTAATTTTGCATTTTTTCCTTTTACAAGTAACTGCCAAGGAACTAAATTGCTATGATGTTCCATCTCTGTCAATAGAACAGTGTCATTTTTATTTACGATCTTTCTTCCAAAAGAACTAGCGACGAGATTTATTCCTTCTGTTGCATTCCTTACAAATATAATTTCCTTAGGATAAGAATTAATAAAATTTGCAACTTTCTTTCTAGATTCTTCATATCTTTGAGTTGCTATAGCACTTATCTTATATAATCCCCGATGAACATTAGAATTGTATTCTTCATAGTATTGTTTAATTGAATTAATAACCACTACCGGCTTTTGTGATGTTGATGCGCTATCTAAAAAAACAAGCTGCTTTCCATTTATTTTTTGATTAAGAATTGGAAAGTCTTTCTTCACATCAATTAATTGGATTGTTTCCATTTTTCTTCAAACATATTAACGAATTGATTTTTAATCTGCTCATTGTTTATTTTATCGATTGTGCTTTGCAGAAATCCCAATGTAATAGTTTTTTTAGCTTCTTTCTCTGTTATACCGCGAGTTGTTAAATAAAACAACTGATCACCATCTATCTGCGTTACAGAAGCTGAGTGCGAGGCTAGAACATCATCTGCTTCAATTTCTAGAGCGGGAACAGCCTGGGCTTTTGCATCTTTACTTAAAAGCAGGATATGCTCTGATAAGGAGGTGTTTGTTTTTTGTCCTTCTTTCTTAATCTTTAAGATACCATTAGAATTGCATTTTGCTTTATCAATCAGTATGCCTTTGATTATAACATTACCCTTGCTTTTATTCTCAGAGTGTATTAAATCTGTATTGAGTTCAAATTCCTGTGATTCATTTCCAAAGAATAGCTCAATATCTTCTGCTTCTGAATTTTCAGATAGATTTATATTTATGTTAGATTTATTTGTTTTACTACCAAAGCACATCATAATTCTTGAGAATGTGCTTCCTTTGCCACATATTATTTTTTTATTTATAATATTAGTTAAATTATTATTAAGATTTTGAATTTCAAGATTATTTAATTTAGAATTTTCATGCAATACTATCTCTATATCACTTGAGTAATTCGAATTTCCATTGATTCTTTCCTCTGACAAGTCTACATGACTATTTTTTCCTAGATTAATAAAAGTTTTCTCATTTATTTCTTTGCTTAAGTCAAAATCAAGTTTTATTTTACCATTGTAATCTTCAGGGAAATTAATCTGCAATCCTGATTTATCTCTTGATATATCAATATCAGAATTATTATCTATGTTATTTGAAGTAATCAAAATAGTTCCAAAATTTTCTGTTTTGAGAATAGAATTTTTCATAGCTGTAAAACATTAACCTATTGCACCTTCCATGTTTATTTGCATTAATCTATTAAATTCTAAAGCATATTCCATTGGTAATTCTCGAGTGAATTCAGAGATAAATCCGAGTATTATCATCGCCATTGCTTCTTCTTCTTTTAGGCCACGAGACATCATGTAAAATAATTGTTCTTCTCCTACCTTACCAACAAAGGCTTCATGGCTGACATTTACATCCTGCTCTTCGATCTTCATTGTAGGATATGTATCTGATCTGGATTTTTCGTCGAGCATTAAGGCGTCGCATCTAGTGCTTGTTTTAACACCAGTTGCACCTTTAGCTACCTGAACTAACCCACGGTATGTGGTTCTTCCGCCATCTTTGCTGATTGATTTTGAAATTATTCTAGAGGTTGTATTCGGTGCAAAATGCAAAACTTTGCCACCTGCATCTTGATGCTGATCTTTTCCTGCAAATGCAATTGATAATATATCTGCTTTTGCTCCTGGTTCGAGCATATATACTGAAGGAAATTTCATCGTACAACGACTTCCTGTATTGGCGTCCAACCATTCTACAGATGCGTTTTTATAAGCGAATGCTCTCTTTGTTACTAAATTATAAACATCATTAGACCAGTTTTGTATTGTTGTATACCTGATCTTTGCTCCTTCTAATGCTACTAATTCGACTACAGCTGCGTGTAGAGAATTTGAAGAATAAACTGGCGCACTGCAACCCTCGATATATGTTACTTCAGAATTTTTGTCTGCAATAATTAATGTTCTTTCAAATTGACCAACATTTTTTGCATTTATTCTGAAATATGCTTGAAGAGGTACATCGACCTTTACACCTGGCGGAATATAAATAAAACTTCCACCAGACCAGCATGCTGTATTCAGTGCTGCAAATTTATTATCATTATATGGAACTAATTTTCCAAACCATTTCTTAAATAATTCTTCATGTTCTTTTAATCCTGTATCTGTGTCTAAGAAAATTATTCCCTTCTTTTCCAGATCTTCTCTTAGTTTATGGTAAAGGACTTCTGAATCATACTGAGCACCTACGCCACCTAAGAATTTCTTTTCAGCTTCTGGAATTCCAAGTTTATCAAAGGTCTTCTTAATATTATCTGGTAATTCTTCCCAATTTTGAGTTTTTTTATCTGAAGGATCAAAATAGTAAGTAATTTCATCAAAATTTATATTACTAAGGTCTCCACCCCATAATGGAAGTGGTCTTCTGTTAAATTCTTCTAGGGCCTTTAATCTCAATTTAAGCATCCATTCTGGTTCTTTCTTGCGATTGCTTATTGCTTCGACTACTGATTTGTTCAGACCTTTTCCAGTTTTAAAGACGGATATTTCGGGATCTGCAAATCCATACTTTTCTTTATAATTTTCGTTGATTAAGACTTGTTGTTTCATTTTGTGAAATCTTGATTAAGCCATGTATAACCTTTACTTTCTAATTCTTTTGCCAGATTGAAATCTCCTGTTTTCACGATATTGCCATCAATTAAGACATGAATAAAGTCTGGTTTTATGAAGTTTAATATTCTTTGATAGTGTGTTACAACTAAAGCACTGAAATCATCTGAACGTAATTGATTTATTGCATTTGATATAGTTTGCAAAGAATCAATGTCGAGACCTGAGTCAGTTTCATCAAGTACAGCGAATTTTGGATTTATCATTAACATCTGAAGTATTTCTAATATTTTTTTCTCTCCACCAGAGAAACCAACATTTAGTTGTCTGTCAAGAAAAGTTTTATCGATATTTACTATTCTACCTTTTTCTATTAATTGCTTTCTGAATTCTAATGGATTTAAATTATTTCTTAATTTTGATATTGTGTAAAGGAAATGACTGATATTAACTCCACTGATTTCTGTTGGATATTGGAAAGCTAAGAATAATCCTTCTTTTGCTCTTTCATATGGGGCTAATTTTGTCATATCTTTACCATTGAATATGATAGAACCATTTGTAATCTTATATTTTGGATGACCTGCGATTGCGTACGCTAATGTAGATTTTCCAGTTCCATTTGGACCCATAATTGCATGAATTTCACCTTTGTTTACTTTAAGGTTTATTCCTTTAAGTATTTCTTTGCCATCAACTTCCACTCTTAGATCTTTGATCTGTAACATTGGTTCCATTTTAATGAGATTCATGATAAGGTAAACACCCTGTTTTAAGTGGATTACAATCTGTAGGTACAGGGGAAAGTTTTTTGTGAAAGCTACAAAGTTCACCTGATTCTCTAATGAGTTTTAAAATTCTTTGAGTTTCTGTGATTAAGGAAAAGTTATCTTTGATTTTTGAGGATGATTCTCTGATCGAATCTTCGATAAATCTGCTAAACTTTAATTTAGATCCTCTCTTGTTTGAAATGTATTGAGAAACTGCAGCTTCTTTGATATTAAGGATTTTAGCTATTTCTCTTTGTTTTAATCCATGCTCTTTCATACAGATAGCTAAATAACGCCTTATTGTTGGTATTATGTAATAGACTTCTACCTCTTGGGGATGCAATAAAGCTTGGTTAACCATAGAATTAAAGATTACAGTCATATTTATAAAGTTAACTATAGTTAAGTTTAGAAAGGTTTTGGGTTAGAGGCTTTTTATTAATATTACTTAAAGAGTTCGAATTTTTACACAGATTTAAATCCAATAAAATAATCCAATCAGAACAAAAATAAATTGAATAAGAAATACAACACTTAATCCATAATGTTTACTTTTAAAAGAAACAAAAAGCAGTAATAAATTAGAGAAAAACCATAGATAATAACTTTCCTTTAATACAAATGCATTTAATAAACCCCACCTAATGCCAATATTGTGCCGATCCATTCTATTAAAGTTAGTTTTCTTCTTTCCATTTTAATATTTAATCAAACATATCAAATAAGCCTTTCTTTTTCTCTGTTATATCTGAACTTTCTTCCTTATTTTCAGAGCTTGAATAACTTGAGTAAGATGGCCCTTTATACCTTTCGTAAGAACTCGGGTAAGATTCCTTTTTCTTAGGTAAGTCATAGATATATGAGTCACTTTTATTTTTCTTGAATTTTAATTTTAATGGCCTTTTTCTTTCGTCCATCTCCATAGACATCTTTATGTTATAATCTTTTAGGTGTTCCTCCTCTGTTTTTAATCTTCTTTGCGACACTAATTTTCTGTTTTCTTTTATTATCTTAGCAATTTCCATCCTCTTTTTGAATGTTCTTATTTTGTATTTTTTAATATTAAAGAGCAAGAATAGTATTATTATTAAGGCAAGTATTATTAGCACATAGATTATCCATGAATAATCTTTTTTAGGTTTTCCTGCGATTTCTATATCTTCAAATTGACTACCTTCTATGTCTAAATCATAGACACCTGTTTCTACCTCTTTGTACAGAGGAATTTTAATGCTCTCATTTACATCGATAGAAATTTCTTTTATTATTGCGGATGTTTTTTCAAAATCTTTTAGATTAATTTTGATAGGGCCTTCAAATTTTATATTTCCGGTATTTGTAATCAGCAATATCTGATTGATTATTTCGTAGCTTAATTGACTTTTTTCATTTACTGGAATGTTGATCTTCTCA
>CAYIFT010000023.1:0-10271 GCA_964362765.1 Candidatus Woesearchaeota archaeon
ATTGGAATTATTAGAAAGGTATAAAATAATAATGAGTACAGCACAATTTAGATTACTAACAAAACTAACTCTTATGTTGGTATACTATAAACCAGCCAGAAGATATCTCGAAGGCGTATTAAGAACAGTTTAAATCAACAGCATATAAACCTTATTAAATATTGCATTCAAAAACTTCTTCGAAAATTCCTTATTGGGTTCAAAATAATTTAAGTATAAATAAATTAATTCATGACATTTCCTAGCTATTTCTTTGATATTTAGTTCATAGCAGTTATTTATGTGTTTTATCAACAATAAAGAATCTTTAGTTTTATATCTCTGAAATGGCAGTAATATGCTTAGTAATGAAAACTCAAATTCAAATGCAATTGCAATAATCTCAGGATCTTTCATCGCAGCTTCTTTAAATTTATCATAAAACACAGGTCTTGGACAGGTCTTCTTTCCCCTTAATTCATTTTTATAATATTCTAATAAATAATGTCCATACCCCTTCTCAATTAATTCAGAATTAGAAAACAGGTCTTTTAATAATAATATCGATGTATAACCAACCTTATTAAATAAATTCTTAATTTTATTTCTTGAATATTTCAGTTTATTCAGCAGTCTTTTATTCTTATTAAATATCTCTTCAAAAGCAACATATATCTGCTTGTATTCTCCCTTGTAAACCTGTACAGAATGCATTATCTCATGCAATATTAATCCAACTAATGCCTTCTCATTTTTTAATATGCCTGTTTTCTTATCGATGTGTATAACAATAAGGTTTCTATCTTTATGATTATAGGAAAAGCTGCTTCGCTCAACTAGACATATCTGCTTGAATGATGCCCTAGCGTGTTTATGTATTGTAGAAAGTATATTATTACAGTAATCTATATCGTCTAGAAAGTATATCTCTATATTCTTTGGAACCTTAATAAATTTATTAACCTTATTTAAAGCCCTTCTGATGAGTTTATGATCTAAATCCCCTTTTATATATACCCTCATAACATTCATACCTTCTTTAGCCTTTAAAAGACTTTTTAATGCAAAACGATAACTTTTTATATAAGTTAGTTCATATATTAGTATTAATATCGGGGGGAAATAAGACACTAAAATCTCTTTCCAGAAGAAAGAGGAATCAGTGATACTTAAAGTTTACCTAACTCATAGTCATAGGGTCGGGTAGGGCGGGTTTTCTGCTATGTCTTTTCCCTAACACCTCTTTTCCCCACTCTACCCCATCCTTGACACTTTCAAAATAATTTTATTGCGCTAGCTTGAATAAAGCAGCTAACGTTGAGAATTCTTTCTTTCCATCAAATTTCATGACAGCATCACTGAATGATCTCAGTTTGTTTTCCACCATGCTCTCGATTGTTTCATATGGCCTTTGAGTTATGTAGCGTGCATGTTTTTCTGGTGCATTTTTCCTGAATAATAAAGATAATCCAACAGTTTTTAGAGTCTGCAAAATTGTACCATAAAGATATTCATGATCTAATTGCTCCTTTAACTCATGATCTTTCTTTTCAGGCGTCCATAAACTAGGATCTCTCATCATCATTTCATCGAAAATTATTTTTCTTTTTTCCGGAGAATCTTTATAATGGCATAAAAAATAGATATCATTAGCGGCTGTTGCTAAAGAATAAGAGATAGGACCCAGTCTAATGGACTCAAAATCTGTGAGTATGAGATTCGATCGATCGATACTTCTTGGGGGTCTCCACTTATATAAAACATTTGCTGATCGCGCATCTGAATGAATCACAGCCTCAACTCTGTTTTTGCATGTTGTGTAATCAACTAATTTGTTTATTTCTGAAGCAATGCTGTCATTGATATTAGTATTATGCAAACCTAAGAATTTTGATATTTCTTCGACAAAAATTTTATATTTTATTAACAATTCGTTCTCATCCTTTTTGAACGGACGGGATTTTCCAAAACTCAAAAAGTACTTAAACTCTGTTGCTCTTTTTAAGTCATTCCATAACATGCTCATAAACATATGATATAGTGTTTCTATATCTAAATTGTTTTCACTATTCATTGAAGAAAAAATTAATTCGTCTAAAGAGCCGTTCCATTTCTCCAAAATGAGGCGCTTATTTCTTCCAATATGATGAACTAAAAGATTATCTTTTTGGTATTGAAAAAATCTAATAAATTTTGCTTCATAGTAAGATATATCTTTTCTTTTTTTAGATAAATTATTTCCCGGAAAAAAGTCAACTACACTGTCTCTGCTTGATGAATAATCTTTTATTATAAAATTACTAATTACTTTTGAATCTCTAGCTCTTAATACAACAAGCTCGTATATTCTTGATCTGATTTGCATGCATTTATCAAGTTCTTTGACTTGAAATGTGATATAATCTGGCTTCAAATAAAGACCTTCCTTTCGAAGTATGTATTTACAGATGTAGGGTTCATCAAACCCATCGCTTCTGAATCTCTCTTCAAGTATGGCCATTCTAGTAATACAGACAATAAAATTAATAAGCTTATTTATTATGCCCGAAAATATCATTAATCGAGAAAAAAAGCAATAGAAAGCTTTTTAAAAGCCAATCTTAAGCTAAAATTATCATGAAAAAGAAGACAAAAGAAGAAGTAATGCGTGATATGGAGATTGGTGACAAAGAGGAAGACATCTACTCTAAAGAAGGCAGGGAAGAGCTTCTCGAAGACGAAGACGAGATAAGTGATGTTGATGAAGGCTTCATGAAGGGCTACGACGAAGGCCAAAAAATGGCAGAATGCTGCACCTGTAGAAAAGTTCTTGATAAAGATATTGTAGAAGAGGAATTCGATGATGAAGTCTACCGCTTTTGCTCAAGCAAATGTGCATCAGCTTTCGAAGAGAAGTTTGCCAAAAGACATTGATATCACTATAGAATTGTAACTTGGTTATTTATTTTTTAAAAAGCTTTAAATATCTCTAAAATTTCTTAATTTTTAATGAGGTGATAATATTTGCTGAAATCTTTAGCCCAATCAACAATAGATTATTTGATTCTTGCTGGTGTTATCATGGTGGTAATAATACCTCTTCTTATGTTTTCAGGAAATAAATTAGATGCTGTAAGGGAGTCACAAATTGTTGATGCAGTAAAGATAATTCAGAACGCTGTAGTCGAATTAATTAATTTAGGTTATGGTTCTGCTACTGAGAGAGTTATTCAGATTCCTACTGGAATTATTTCACAACAGATTTTAAATAATATTTTAATATTAAATTTCAAAGGCCAAGACTTAAAATTCGAATTTGGTTTTAACATTGCTGGTGTATTTCCTATTAATCCCGGAAGACATTATGTAAAATTATTTAATAACGGCACCCATATCATCTTTTCTATTTGTGGAAATAATATCATCGAAGAACCTGAACAATGTGATGGTACATCATTCCCACCAATAGCATTACCTCCAGGAACAACATGTACCGGTGCATGCACACTTAGTTGTGGTACCGGAGGTCTTTGTCCACCAAGTTATGTTTGCGTGAGCGATATATGTATACCTACTTCTTTCTGTGGAAATAATATAGTTGAAGACTTTGAACAATGTGATCCTCCTTCAAGTACTCCAACATCCGAGTGTGATCCTTATATTTCTACACCTGGAATGGGTATCTGTACTACTGTTGGTGGTGTACCATGTCAATGTGAAAATACATGCGGTGATGGAACTAAACAATCATGGGAACCTTGTGATCCAACAGCACCTTTACCTCCTGGATGCACATCTTGTACTTCAAGTTGTCAATGTGCTGGTGCTCCTCCTCCTGTCCTCTGTGGCGATACATTCCCGGCATGTGGTGGTACTTGTCCTCCAGGTGAGACTTGTACAAATATAGGAAGTGCTTGTGCATGTCAACTAACATCAACTTGTAGTGGTTCACCCGGATCATGCGGTGGTACTTGTCCTGTAGGACAATCATGTGTAACATTCGGATCAGGTTGCAGTTGTCAAGCAACATCATCTTGCGCAGGCTCTTATCCAGCCTGTACTAGTGGAACATGTCCTCCAGGTCAAACATGTTTGTCAAATGCATTTGGCTGCAATTGCGTTTCTGTTCCACCAATCAATTATTGTGGTGGCACATTAGTTGGATACTGGCATCTTAATGATGGAACATCAGGTCAAAGCCCGACTACTGCACTAGATTCATCTGGTAATAATAATCACGGCACAGTTGAAGGTCCACCCGGATCCTGGACATGGGTAGATGGTTCCACATCTTTAGACAACTTTATCAATTTCATCAATGGAGAAGCTCGAATATCTTTTAACACAATCAATCTTCCGCCAGAAGGAACTGTGGAATTATTATTTATTGCAACAGCATGGTCTGCACCACAAGCAAATACATTTATGGAATCTATGCTCAGCACCAGTTCTTGTATTGTAGTGACCCGTAGCGGTGGCCCTATAGTTGGTGGACCATTATTGCCTGCACCAGGATTCACATCAACAACTTATAATCCGCAGCCTAGTGTACTGTACCATCTCGCAATCGAATGGTCACCTATGTCTTTCGCCATGATTATAAACGGAAATCTTGACGCAGGTGCATCAATTGGAACTGCTGTTGCTAATTGTGGTCTTCCATTGCGTATAGCAGGCCCAAATATTATTAGTTCGCTAACTGGTTTCATCGGTGCAATTGAAGAAATAATACTTTTTGCTAATAATCTACCATTATCCACTGTACAAGCTCATGCATATCGTGGTTTATCTCAGCTTGAATATTGCCAGCCATTTATAAATATTCCATGTAGTTCCACATTCCCGGCATGCAATGGTGAATGTCCAGGAACTCAAATTTGCCAATATGGTGGATCATCAGCAGGATGCATATGTGTAACACCATCAGATTGTGGTGGTTCTTTCTCTACATGTGGCGGAACTTGTCTAGGCAGTGAATCTTGCATATATGCAGGAACTTATTGTGCCTGCGGCACTCCAGGTACATGTCCAAACGGAATTTGCGAAGTTGGAGAAACATGTTACACCTGTCCTTCAGATTGTGGTGTATGTGGAGGTGGTTTATCTTGCGGTGATGGAATCTGTGCTAGTGGAGAAAATTGTGCAGCATGTCCTGATGACTGCGGATCTTGTCCGCCTTTATGTCCTAACGGAGCCTGTGACAGTGGAGAAACATGTACGAACTGTCCTGATGACTGCGGACCTTGTTGTCCTAATGGTGTAAATGATCCTGGAGAAGATTGCGACGGTACACCATGTCCACCTGGTTACTCTTGTAATTTAGCATGTCAATGTATTTCAGATAGTTCAGGTGGTGGTGGAGCGGGTGGCGGAGCTTAACTTTAATCAGATTTATTACCATAATAAAATACAGCAAAACATTTAAAAAGACAGATTATTTAATAAGTATAGAGGTGTAAAAAATTAAAAAGAGTATATTTATTCTAGGTGTTTTATGTATATCCATAATACTTACTGCCATGCAAGTATTTGGAGATGGTTGTCCAAAAGGTAAAAAAGCAAGCGGATCAGCTGTGAATACTGGAGGGTCAACCACATGGTCACAATGCAACACTGGATTTCAAGCAGGTAAACAAGCTGGATTTTATCCACCAAATACACCAAATCCTTGTGGGAATAATCCTCCGGGCGGTAACCCGGGTGCATCTATCCCGACAAATAATCCTAATGTGGCAGTAGCATCTGCAATAGGTTCTGCTCATAATGTTGGAGATGCAAAATGCAAAACAAATAATGATAATAATAATTGCAAATGTTGTGGCATAACAAAAGTCTCAGTAAGCAGAAATAATAACGGCTTTATAGCAACAATTGTTGGTAAATGTTGCGAGATTAAAAAAACTAGCTCTGCAGTTGGCACTTCATCAATAGCAGGTAGTTCATCAAGTTCATCAATAGCACGTTTATACATGTAAAAATGGAAAGAAACACAAAAGTTGGAATTGTAATTATGTTATTTTTAATAATAATATTCTACAATCAAAATTCTAGATATATAGGTGATTACCATGTGCCTCAATTTCGAGGTTATAACGGAGAAAAAAATTATCAAATACCAATTTTGAATCAACCACAGGCTCAGATAGTCGCACCTAACTATGTAGTGACATTACCAGCCCAAGCTTCTGTTTGTGATGTTCCTAAAATAGCTGGTGGTTCATCAAATACATGTCCTATACCACCTTGTGGTTTTATGAGTTGTCAAGATTGTCAAGATGCTGTTGATTTAATAAATTCTATACCTGGTGGAAGAAGAATGGACAAGAAAAAGGTATGTAAAGATTCAAATGGTGTTTATTGCGGAAATCCAGGAAACGGAAATCCTGTACCTGTCACGAATGGTCAGGAAAGCTTGCAAGCCGCGGCTGTTGCAGCAGCGTTAGTCAATGCAGATGGATATTGTATTGAAGTCAACAATAAGTGTGTAGATGATAGAGGATCAGATAAATTAGAAATCACTCCAACTAGTGGTGGCTTCTCAGCTACTATAACTGGTAAATGCAAAGAAAGTTGATTAATAAATTACCCCAAAAGTCACAAATTTTACATCCTCAAATCTTCTCTTTCCAGGATCAGCTTGTAAATTATTATCCCCTTTTGTAACTGCATACCATCCATATTCATCATTTCCTACTTCAATAACTCTATGTACAATTAGTCTATCATCATACTTAAATGCAATTATGTCTCCTTCATGAATATCCTCTTTACTTTCAGGAACAAATTCTAACCCATTATGTCCGTCATCTAATACTCCATCCATAGAATTGCTTCCTGTATATCTTGACCAGCTCAATTTTCTTCCATCGAAATCAATCTCGATTTTTCCATCTTGAACTTTGATCTGATTCTCATTAATATGGTTGTAAGAGCTCAATTTTTCTTTATTATTAAAGTTCAGATTTACAGGCTCCTCAGCAGAATTAAATAAGATATCATTAATTAACAGACCCATAAACAAACCCAGTATAAAGTTCATTATTAGCAATATTGTCAGTAGTCGCTTCATGAATATCACTTCAAAATAATAAATAGAACAAATTTTATAAACCTTTTTATTCTATACTTTATAAGCTATATATCAGATTATCTTATTCTTATTGTCTCTAAATTCTTTGGTGCAGAAGTCTCTATTTTTGCCATCTTATGCAAAGAACTAGCTAAATCCAAGCATTTGCTACTCTCACCATGATTTACAATAACTCTCTTCGGTTTAGGATTTAAACTGTATATGAACCTCACTAATTCATTTCTTCCAGCATGTCCTGTTAAAGCAGACAAGGTGTGTACACCCAAATTAACTTTCACCATCTCTGGCCTGTCATTATCCATCATCTGTAATTCCTTTTCTCCATTCTGCACTCTTCTTCCAATAGTACCCTCTCCTAAATAGCTTACAAAAATTACAGCGCTTTTTGGATCACCAGCAATCCTCTTGAAATAATCTAAGGAAGCCCCAGCATTCAACATACCTGCTGTTGCAATAATCACGCATGGTCCAGCTTCTTCCATTATCTGATCTTGTTCTTTCTTGCTTCCAACTTTAAAGAAGATATCGCTCATAAATGGATTTTGATCTTTATGGAATATTGTTCTTCTTAAATTATTATTCAGATAATCTGGATAAGCAGTGTGAATTGCAGTGACATCCCATACCATACCATGCACATATATTGGAAATCTCTCCATCTGCCCTGTCCTGATAGCTTCTTCCACTATCAGCATTATCTCTTGCGCTCTTCCTACCCCTAATACGGGTATCAGAACTTTTCCGCCATTATGAATTGTTTCTTTGATTATTCTTATCAATTCAAGCTCAGCATCCTTTCTCGAACTTAACACATCATCCTTGCTTCCATATGTACTTTCAATGATTACTGTCTCTAATCTTGGAAAGTTTGTTACAGCTGGTTCAAGTATTTTCGTTCTTAAAAATTTAAAATCACCAGTATATAATAAATTGTGATGCGTTCCATTTCCAATATGCAGATGACACATGCTGCTTCCCAGGATATGTCCTGAATTATACAAAGTTAATCTAATGTCAGGGGTAATATCAGTAACTTCCTCCCAGTCCAAAGTTATAGTGTGTTTTACCATCTCTTTTACATCTTCAATATCAAACAAGGCTTTCTTAGCTTGTTTAAATGCTACTCCAATGAAATCTAAAGCTAATAGGGCGGATATATCCCTTGTCGGAGAGGTACAATAAACAGGCCCTCTATACCCCATCTTATAAAGAAAAGGTAGACAACCAGAATGGTCCAAATGTGCGTGGCTAAGCACAACAGCGTCCAGCTCATCTATTTTGAATTCAGGAGAATCTAGATAAGGATAGGCATTATGATCCTGAACTGCAATATTGATCCCGCAATCTAACAATATCCTGCTTTCTGGAGTCTGTAGGAAAATGCAGCTTCTCCCAACCTGCCTTCCTCCACCTAGCATAGTTAACCTTATCCAGTCACTTTTCTTTTCCCTTTTCCACCCGTCATAAACTCTGTGTCCTACCTTATTCAAAAATTTTCTTCTATAGTCGCTTTCCTGAAACAGAACTGCCCTTATATTATCAATAATCTTTGATTTCAGTGGTGGTGTTCTTGTAATATTAGGAACCCATAAAATTTGTTTTTTAACCTCCTTCAATACTTCTCCCTGTTTTCCTATCGCAACTCCGGGTTTCTCAGCCTCGATTACAACAATAGATCTAGAAGGATCAAATTTTATATCACCTATCTTGGCATCCTCTGGTATTATTTTCCTGACTAATTCTTCAGCCTTCTCAACCTCCATGCAGATACTAGGATCTGGTCTTAATTCTATTCTCTTTTTTATCTGATTAACTATGTCTCTAATCGTATTATTCTGATTGAGAAAAAAATCCTTGTTTTTCGTATACAGAATTATGTTTGCCCCTTCAAACCCAGAATCAGATATATTTTTATCTGCATCTGGTATGCTCTTAAGTATTTCATCTAGTATTGATGGCATTTTTATTGAATATTTTTTGCTTTTTGCTGATAGAATTATATTGAAATTGTAGTATCGACTTGTTTTGTTAGTACCTTCTTAACTCCCTGCTTTGTAACAGTAAACACATCAATCCCTTCTCCAGTTGCTGTGTCTCTCTGCATTGCAGCATTTATTGCTTTCACCGCTAATTTTACCCCATCCAGTACCTTAATATCTTTTTTATATAATGTATCAAAAACTCCGTAAGCCATCATAAAACCAGAACCATCTGTAACATAATTTTCATGTTCTATAACGCTGCCGTCTATTCCGATGTCATATAGATGGAATCCTTCATTATCAACACCACCCAATAAAAATCCTGTAATCCCTAAAAACGGGCTGAACTTTCTGATATTATGGTATACGATCGTTCCCAGTAAGTTCGCGCTCTCCTTAGCTGAAGGCTCTCTTCCTGCTCTTATTTTTCTTAATTTCAATTCTGCTTGTAACAACTTCGTTATAAGTTGAGCGTCAGACACTGAACCAGCCATTGTTATTGCTACATTTTCTGTTACCTTGAATACCTTATCAAAAGTCTTATTTGCTATTATCTGTCCGCCAAGTGTGACTCTTTTATCTGCTGCTAGCACAATTCCATCAGTACATTTTATTCCGATTGTTGTTGTACCCTTTCTAACCTCTTCATGTATCTTATAATCCATTTAAATTACCTCAGAACTCTACTTATTTTAGGAATAAAAGTTATTTATAAATCTTTCGATTTCTAATTTTTGTCAAGTCTATTTGTTATAATTTTGATAATCTTTTACTTACCCAATCGTGACCAGTGAGTGCATCTCCTTCATCTCTTCTTTGTTCATCTTCTACCCTTATACTCTGAGCAACGAAATTAAAGTTTTTAGAAAAATATTGCTGACAAGATTCAATTACCTCTTCAAGTGAGTTAACGCTAGTCCCCGTATTTATTGCAAGAGGACGTTCCCACTCGACAGACGGGTACATGACTAAGCCACCAAACTTAACACCTGACCTTTTAGAATCTATATAAAGGTCTATTAAATTAAGTCCATGTAAATTAACTCTCTGTAGAAATGCAGGTTCTTTATGAGGGAAAAACATTTTTTTACCCACATAAACAAAAGTTGAAGGACCATCTTGGTATACACCTACATAATCTTTTTGAAATCTACCCCAATAATATTTTAGATTTTTTAGTAAACTATTCATAATTTTTCTACCTTATCCTCTTTCTTCTCTAACTTAGGAAATTCTTTTAG
>CAYIFT010000024.1:0-10182 GCA_964362765.1 Candidatus Woesearchaeota archaeon
CCTGGAAAAATTTTTCTATAAAGTCGTTTTAAACTATATTTCATGATGATTTAATTATAGTTCCATCAAATTAATAAACTTATCTTTCGTTATAAGAAACAAATTTTTAAATTATATAAAATATTAATTAAAATGCTTAATCGTAAACCAATTGCAGCAGGAAGGCTTTATCCATCTAGTTTTGATAGATTAGAGAATCAGATAAAGGTATGCTTTTTAGATAAAAATGGACCCGGAGACTTTCCAGTAAGCAGAACAAATAAGAAGAAAATAGGTGTTATAGCGCCGTCTTCCAGTTATTCTGAATCAGGAGCTATCTCTGCATGGTCATTTAAAGAATTAGGAGAAATCAAACTTCCGAAAGCCTATATTATTTTAGGAAATAATGATACAAATTTGGGAGGCGAAATATCCGTCTTTACTTTCACTAACTGGGAAACTCCTTTTGGAGTTGTGAATATAAATAAAGAGAATGGATCAAAATTAGCGAGGTCATTCAATAAAATAATAAATGAAGCAGAACCTTTCTTAGAGAATAAAACTATAGAGGTGCAATTGCCTTTTTTACAGTACGTCAGCAGAGATTATTTCAGAGAACTAAGTTTTGTTCCTATAATCATTAAAAGTATAAACTATGATGAATTGATGAAATTAGCAAGTGCGGTAGCAACGATTAAGAATGATGATTATTTTAATCTGATGGTATCATCAAATATAATAGGAGATGAAGAAGCTTTGGGTTTTATAAAAAATTTAAATAGTAATGAATACTATAATTATTTAGTTAAAAATAATCTCATGAAGAAAGAGGCATCGCCATTAATAGTCGGAATAGAATGCGCTAAACTTTTGGGGGCAAGAAGAGCAAGATTATTAAACTATTGTAATGGTAATAAAGAAAATATTATCTACGGAGCATTTGCATTCGAATGAGAAGAATTGAAATTTATAAAGGAAATAAGAAAATATTTGATGGTAAATCTTCTGAATCTTTATTTTTTAAATTAAAAGGTTTAATGTTTAAGAAAAAAATAAGAAATAATGAGTGCATAATGTTTGAATTTAATAAAGATGAGGAGATAATAATACATATGCTGTTTGTTTTCTTTAGTATTGATGCAATATGGCTGGATAAAGATTTTAGAATATTAGAAATAAAAAGAAATATTAAGCCATTTACGTTCTTAATTAAACCAAGATACAGAGCAAGATACTTTATTGAGACTTCAGCAAATGCTACGAATAAGCTATCTGTTGGTGATAAATTAATCGTTAAGTTTAAATAAAGCCTTGAACTAGGCCATATTAATGCTGTTTCAAATAAGGGATCTTGAAAAGAGGTTTGGAAAAAACGTTGTTTTGCATAATGTTAATTTAGATATCCTAGAGGATGAAATATTTGGAATAATTGGAGTGAATGGGTCTGGAAAAACTACATTATTAAAAGTACTTGTTGGATTTTATAAACCTGATCAAGGGGAAATTCTTTATAACGGTCAAAAATTATCCAAGGTTTTGAAGACGTTAAAAAGGGAGATAGGATTTACAACACAAGAAAATAGTTTTTATCAAAAGTTGACAGTGGAGGAAAACATCAGATATTTCGGGGCTTTGTATGGGGTAGATAGCAGATCAACAGATGTGAATGTGGAGAGAATATTAACTTTAGTTGAATTGCAAGAGGAAAGAAATTCATTGGCTGAGAATTTGAGCGGAGGAATGCAGAGAAGACTAGATATGGCATGCAGCCTGATTCATGATCCTAAGGTACTGATTTTAGACGAGCCGACAGAAGATTTAGATCCAACATTAAGAGGCGGGATATTAAGGTTGATTAAAAAAATAAATAAATTAGGCACTACCATAATAATTACATCCCATTTACTTGATGATGTAGAACATCTGTGTAATAGGGTAGCAATAATACACGAGAGAAGAATTATAAGGGTAGGAACTGTAGAAGATTTAAGAGAAATGTATCGTAGAAAAGAAGAGGTTCACTTAGAGATTGCTTCTGGAAATTATGAGAACATTATAAGGAGTTTAAATTTAGAAGATTTCATTATTGATGAAGGAAAATTAGTAGTTTTTACAAATAAAGCTGAAGAGGTGTTGCATAGTATCCTGCATATACTTGAGAACGAGGGCGATAAATTAATTTATGTTGATATCAGAAAACCGAGCTTAAAAGAAATTTTTGAGGTGATCACTGATAAAAAATGGCTGTGAAATTAATAAGTTTAATACAGAAGAATTTTAAATTAATAATAAGAAGCAGGAGTTCTGCCCTGATTGTGGTATTTGGACCTTTGTTATTGATATTATTAATGGGGATTGCATTTAATACAGCTAATGTTTATGGAATAAGAATAGGATATCTTTCTGAGAATGAAGGTGAACTTGTAAAGTCAATTCTAACAGAGTTGCAAAACAAACAATTTAGCACCTTGAAATCTGGCACTAAAGAAGAATGTTTAGATGGCATTAAGAGCGGATTATTTCATATATGTGCGTATTTTACCCAGGATTTTGATATCAACATTGGTGAACTGATATTCTATGTTGATCCCAGCAGAGTCAATCTAGTGTATATGATTATGGATGCTGTAAGTGCTGGTGTGCAAGCTAAAACAAAAGAGGTTGGTGGGGAACTAGTTCAGTCTGTTGTGGAAAGTTTAGAGAAAACAGAGGCTAGTATTCAGGATAAAGGAAATATTCTGCCAAGACTAGTAGATGATTATAGTAAGACGCAGACTTCATTAAGAGGCGCGCTTACGGATTTAGGTGGTATAGAACTGGCTTTCGATATTAAAGATTTCAGGTTAGTGGAATTGAAAGATAAGATAAAAAACCTACAAGGAGATACCACACTGGCTACAAATTTAGCATTAGACCTAGAAGAACAGTTAAAATTCTTTGTTAATCAAGCTAATAATGCAGGTGCTGTGAAGAATAAAGCATATAATAGAATTACTGAAGCGAATAATTTAATTGAAAGTAATATCAACATACTTGCTTCTTTAGGTTCGTCATTACAAAGCATTATGAATGATATAAATCTTATTAAAAGAGGTGATGTGCAGAAGATTGTAGCACCAATAAACACAAGAGTAGAACATATAACAGGAGAAAAGACTTTTTTGAATTATTTATTCCCTACTTTAGTTGCGATGATAATAATGTTTGTTAGTATCCTATTGGCTTCTACGCTGGAAATAAGGGAGAGGTCTGCAAAGATATTTTTTAAGAATTTTATAACACCAACAAGCAATGCCATATTTATATTTAGCAATTATCTCACAAATTTACTAATTGTTTTTCTTCAATTAATCATTCTATTTGTTGCAGCTTTAATATTTACAAAAGAACAATTAATTGGTGTATTAGGCAGTATTTTTGTTATATTGATTATAGTTACCTCGGTTTTTATCCTTTTAGGTATGATAATCGGGAATATTTTTAGATCTGAAGAAACAAATATGATTGCATCAATAAGCATCGGGTTTATTCTATTATTTTTCTCGAGTGCAATTTTACCTATTGAGACGTTGCCAGGAGTTATTAAAAGCGTGGCAAATTTTAACCCATTTTACATCAGTCAGAATATTCTGAGCAAGGTGATGCTGTTTCATGTAGGATTAGCAGGCATAATGAACAGTATTTTAATCTTGCTGGGAACATTGACAGTTTTAATTGTTATAATGTTTTTGATAAGGAAGTTTGTTCCGTCTGAATAAGAAGGATTTAAAAACATGAAATTGAGCTGAATAATTATGGCAATAGAATTTTTCAGTGTTTCTGGCTACGATGAAGTAGGAAAGAACATGTGTATGGTGAAATATAAAGATGACGCTGTTATTCTTGATATGGGTTTTTATATGCAAAAGATAGCTGGTTTTGAGGAAGAAAATGGAAATGTAAAAGAGCTCAATAGAGACCAGATGATTGGAATAGAGGCTATTCCTGATGATTCTTGCTTAGAGATTTACAGGAAGAATGTCAGGGCAATAATATTTAGTCATGCTCATCTTGATCACATCGGGGCTACCCCTTACTTAGCTCCTAGATATAATGCACCTATAATTGGAACACCTTACACTGTTGAAGTATTGAAAAATCAGATGAAGGATGATAACCTGTTTGTCAAAAATCCAATTAAGATATTAAATTCTGGTGGCAGATATAAGGTAAGCAAGGATATGGAAATAGAGTTTATTAAGACAGCACATTCTATTCCGCAAACTGTGATGGTTGCTATTCATACAAAAGGTGGTACTGTTCTTTACACGAATGATTTCAAGTTTGACAACCATCCTGTAATTGGGGACAGACCAAATTATGATAGATTAAGAAAGTTAGATAATGTAAAATTAATTGTAGCTGATGCTTTATATTGCGGGAACTATCAGAAGACACCAAGCGAACAAGTTGCTAGGGAAATGTTAAAAGAAGTTATGCTGGGAACTGAAAACAGAGGAAACTCCATGATAGTTACTTGTTTTGCATCGCATATACCTCGATTAAAATCGATAGTAGATTTTGGAAAACAGATGGGCAGAAAAATTTTCTTTTTTGGAAGAAGTATGCATAAATACTGTGAAGCTGCAAGAAAGGTTGGATTGATAGATTTTAATAAATATGCTGAGATAATTGGAAGAGGAGACAAGATAAAAAAGAAATTACATCAAATAGAGAAACAAGGAAAAGGCGATTATTTGATTGTGTGCACAGGAGGGCAGGGAGAACCCAGAAGCGTTCTGTCGAGAATTATAAACAAAGCATTACCTTTTTATTTTTCATCTGATGATAGCGTGATATTTTCGAATAAGGTTATACCTGTTGAACCGAATATATCAAACAGGAATGAAATGGAAAAAAGACTGAGAAATTATGGGGTCAGAATATTTCGCGATTTGCATGTAAGTGGACATGCAAGTTACGAGGATTTAAGAGATTTAATTAAGATGACTAACCCTGAACATGTAGTGCCTTCTCATGCTTGCAGACCTATAGTAGATCCTATGGAGGATCTTGTTAAAGATATGGGTTTTAGCAAGACTGAAGTGCATTTTATGAATAATGCTCAAAAGATAGTGATAGAGTAAAGAAATTCTTTTAAATCGGTTTACTAGATAATATTAATTCTAGGGGGTGCATATTTTGATTGGACACGAGTGTGGAGTTGCAGCTGTCGCTCTGAAAAAGCCGATGGAATATTATCCAAAAGGGGGGGCAATATATTTTCTTTATTTAATGCTAAATGAATTGCAAAATAGAGGACAAGAGACATGCGGTTTCTTTTCTTTTAATCCTAATAGAACAAGAACTTTAGATGGTTTTAAGACAGTAGGTTTAGTTAATGATCTATTTAGAGTAAAAAATCCTGAAGATAGGGATAGAATTCTTTTTGAGTATGCTGGAATAAGGGCAGAAGGTCATGTAAGATACGCTACTTCAGGTCATTCTAAAGGTGAGAAAGACTGGTTAGACGAGGCACAACCATTCTATAGAAGAGATGGGAACCCTCATAAAAGGTTTGTTCTTGGATGGAATGGCAATATTGCAAATTATAGAGAACTAAAGTGCTATCTCGAGGAAAGGTACGGGGTTGTGCCAGAAACTAGTGTAGATACTGAACTTTTGATGTATTTGATTACATACAATATTGAAGAGTTTTATAATGGAAATAGAGAACCAAATTTTTTAGATGTTTTAAAGAGAACCCAAGAAAAAATAGATGGTGGAATGAGTTTAGTTTTAATGAACGGTCTTGGTCATATTGTAGCTTATAGGGGTGTTCCAGGAATAATGCCACTTTGCTATGGAGAAAATGAAAATTTATTTGCGGTAGCCTCTGAAACAAGCGCCCTTGCAAGAATAGGGATAAAAGATTACAAATTTTTTAAGCCTGGTCAGCTAATTTTATATAATGATTCTCTAAAGAGTGTTCAGTTAGGCGATCCGAATAATTTGAGAGCTTGTTTTTTCCAACACTTATATTTTGCTAAAATAGTTTCTGTGTTAGATAGCCTAGGTGTTAATGAATTCAGAGAAGCTATCGGAGGTAAGATGGCGGAGATAGAACCTTTGAGAGGTAAATTGGATGATCGATACGTTTTAGTTCCAGTTCCAGATACATCTATTCCAGCAGCTAGAAGAATGGCGAGCAGATTAGGAATTGGTTATGAAGAGGTTTTAATTAAAAATCCACAAGCTGGTCGTACCTTTATTGAGAAAGATAATATGAGAAAAGAAAGAATGCAGATAAAATTTAGTTACACACCAGGAAAGGTTGAGGGAAGAAAAATAATCTTAGTTGATGACAGCATTGTAAGAGGAAATACTGCCCAGATGATAGTTAGCGAGGTTAGAAAAGCATTTGATCCAGAAGAGATTCATTTGAGATCAACGTGTCCTCCTATAGTTAGCCCATGTTTCTATGGTGTTGATTTTCCTACTTTTAATGAATTAATAGCTCATGGTTATAATGATAAAAGAGTTTTAGAAGAAGAACTGGCTAGAAGGTTTGAAGCTAATAGTGTAAGTTATATGACAATTGATGGGTTATTAGAAGTATTTGATAGTTTAGGATTTTCTAGAGATAATCTTTGTACAGCATGCATAACAGGCAATTATCCGACTGATTATGGAAAAATAAGATTGGAAGAATTAGTCAGTAAATTATAAATATCTGTATACCTTATAAATTAAGATGAAATTTGCACATTTATCAGATTGCCATATCGGAGGATGGAGGGAGGATGAACTAAAAAGGTTAAGTATTGAATCATTTAGAAGAACTGTTGATATCTGTATTCAAGAGAAGATTGATTTCATAGTTATTTCTGGAGATTTATTTAATACATCCTATCCGAGTACAGATGCTTTAGAAGAGGTTGTTCATTCTTTAAAG
This sequence comes from Candidatus Woesearchaeota archaeon, assembly GCA_964362765.1. GTDB lineage: Archaea > Nanobdellota > Nanobdellia > SCGC-AAA011-G17 > UBA489 > CAYIFT01. The sequence continues at coordinate 6,914 of CAYIFT010000024.1, forward strand.
AAATTAAAGGATGAAAATATTCGGGTTTACATTATTCCGGGAAGTCATGATTATTCCCCTTCTGGAAAAACAATGATTAATGTTCTGGAGAAAGCAGGATTATGTGTGAATGTTTTCAAATTTAAAGATAATAAATTACAAATATTTACTGATAAAGAGACTGGTGTAAAGATTGCTGGAATGTGCGGATTAAGAGGCGGGTTGGAGAAATTTAATTATAAAAATTTAGATAAGAGCAATTTAGAAAAGGAGGATGGATTCAAGATTTTCATGTTTCATTCTTTGATAAAAGAATTTTTACCGAAAAAATGGGAGATGATCAATGTTGATGACATCAGTGTATTACCTAAGAATTTTAATTATTATGCAGGAGGACATCCTCATTTTATTGAAAAAAAATCTTTTAAGGATTATGGAATAATTGCTTATCCAGGGCCTTTATTTCCTAATAATATAATGGAAATTGAGGAATTAAATCATGGTGGATTTTATATTATTGATGATAAATTGGATATTAAGTACATTCCTGTTAAATTAAAGGATGTTATTTGCTTAAAGTTTAATGCTGATAGCAAATCAGTTCAAGAATTTCAGGAAGAAATACTGAGAAAAATCGATGGTCTTGATCTGAAAGATAAAATATTAACATTAAGAATTGAAGGAACTTTAGCAGAAGGAAGAACTTCTGACCTAGATTTCAAGAAAATTAATGCGTACGCCGAAGGCGCTTATACAATTTTAAAGAATACTTATAAATTTTCCAGCAAGGAATATGAGGAATTAAAAATGATGGAGGGAACTGTGGAAGAAATCGAGAAACAAATTGTTAATGAATTCAGCAAGAATGTTAAATTTAGTGGAATAAATGTAAATAAAATAAACGAATTTGTAAATCTTCTTATAAAATCTTTTGATAAAGAAAAAGATGAAGGAGAAACTAATACAGATTTTAATAATAGAATAATCAGAGACTCTTTAGATGCATTAAAAATCAGAGATATAATAAAAAATGTTAATCGAGAAAATAAAGTTAAATAATATAAGATCATATGCGGATGAAGAAATAGAATTTCCTAGAGGATCGATTCTTCTTTCTGGTGATGTTGGAAGCGGAAAATCTACTATATTACTAGCAATAGAGTTTGCATTATTTGGAATCACCAATGAAATAAGTGGCGCATCATTGTTAAGAAATGGCGAGGATAAGGGTTATGTGGAATTACATTTTAATATTAATAAAAGAGATGTCGTGATTAAAAGAAGTTTGAAGAGAGGATTTTCTGTGAATCAAGATCATGGATATATAATTATTGATAATAAGAAAAATGAACTCACAGCAACAGAATTGAAGCAGAGAATATTAGAACTTCTTAATTATCCTCAAAGCTTGCTGACAAAAAAATCTCTAATTTATCGATATACTGTTTATACACCACAGGAAGAGATGAAACATATTTTACTTACCAGGAAAGAAGATAGATTAGAGATATTGAGAAAAGTATTTGGCATAGATAAGTATAAGAGAATTAATGACAATACAAAAGTTTTATCGGACGAATTGAAGGGTTATCTGAAAGAATTTAGTGGCATGATTTTGGATTTGGATGATAAAAAAGGGCAATTAAATGGGAAGGAGAATGAATGCACTAAATTAGTGAAAGAATTGGACAAACTCCGTGATGAAGTGTCTAAAATAAATTCTGTGATTAAATCAAAGAACGATAAATACAATGAAGTAGAGAAGAATATAAAGTTATTAGAGAAATTAAGAAATGATCTTAATGTAAATAAATTAAAATTGGATTATAACACCGATACTATCAATTCTAACAATCAAAAAATTAAGCTGTTAAAAAATGAGCTTTTGACTTATATAAATTTAGATGGTGCAAGAATAAAGGAGCTTGAGGCGATAAATCTTGATGAAATAAAAATTAAGATCAAGCAGACTGAGAATGAACTTGATGGAATAAGAGCAAGGAAGCAGGAGGCTGAAATAAGCAAAAGAAATTCTGATGAGCTGATAAAGAAAATTAATTCTATGGAAAATTGCCCCTTGTGCAAACAAAATGTTACTTCTTTGCATAAGCATCAAATATCAAGTAATGAAAGCAATAAGATTGTTGAATTAAATAAGCAAATAAGCATCCTTAAATCACGTGAAGAAGAAATTAATGATAAAATTAAAGATATTAAAAATAATTATGAAAATATATTATCAAAGAAAAATGAATTGGAATTATTAAGATTTAAATTGATTGAGAAAAACAAGAAAGAAGGTGAATTAAATTCCATTGTGGAAAAGAGTTCAAAGTTAGAAAATGAGGTTGGGGAATTTAAGAACAAAATATCTGATATAGAAAAAGATATAAAATCACTGGAAAAATTGGAGGGGCAATTTAGTGATCTAAAAAAAGAAATTGATGAGCTAAGATCGAAAGACAAAGAGCTTTCTATTGAACACGGTAGAACGGCTAGTAAGATCGATGAAATATCATCAGAGATTAAATCTTTGAAATTAGAAATTGATAACAAATTAAATATAAAGAGAAATATAAATTACATTAACGAACTGAAGGATTTTTTAAGCAGCTCTTTTACAAATCTAATCAGTAATCTAGAGAAAAATATAATGCTGAAGGTGCATCACGACTTTGATTCTTTGTTCAGGAAATGGTTTGAAATGATTGTGGACCCAGATCTGTTAAAAGTCAAATTGGATGAGGAATTTAATCCTATAATTGAGCAAAATGGACACGTAATTGACTATTGGTACTTAAGTGGTGGAGAGAAAACTGCAGCAGCTTTGGCTTACAGATTAGCTTTGAATCAGGTCATAAATAATCTTATGACATCTTTGAAGACTTTAGATTTACTAATATTAGATGAACCTACTGATGGATTCTCTGATGAACAATTAGATAGATTAAGAAATGTGATTGACGAATTAAAATTAAATCAATTAATTCTAGTTTCGCATGAGAATAAGATGGAAAGCTTTGTGGACAGTGTAATAAGAGTGCAGAAAAGTAATCATGTATCTAGTCTGGCGCATTAACTATTTGCTTTTCTGTCTTACTTCATTTCCGATTGCAACAATAGCAGTACCAGGATTATTGCCGTATAATCCTGCTAAATTATTAAAATCATTTAATTCTTTGTATGTAAATATTTGCTGTAAAAATGCAGTCTTTCTTGCCTGGTGTTCTTCAATTTTTTCTTCATCTACACTAGTCATGCCTTGTATCTCAGCTTGCTCATAAATATCT
>CAYIFT010000025.1:0-9207 GCA_964362765.1 Candidatus Woesearchaeota archaeon
GGTTGTTTTACATATATTGTAACACCAAGATAATTATTTTCATCTGCTTCTGATATTTGATTATCTGGATCTATCTTTAAAACTGCGATAAAGGATCCTGAATTATGAAGTGTATCTTCTCTATAATAAAAAGGCATTGAAAATTCTATTATTGCTTCTCCGTTTGTCCCTATATAATTGATTACTCCACTTTCTTTTCTTGATGCACCATCGCCTGTTGGGTATCCATTATTATAAAATACCCATTTAACATTATCGACTGGAGTTCCATAGTTTCTAATTACAGCTTTGAAAGTAACTTTTTCTCCATCTTTAATAGATGTTGTAAGGGGGGTTAAACTTAATAGAGTTAATTCAGGTTGATTATATACTGGTTGTGGTATTAATGTGGCCACTACACTTATCGAACTATATATTAATATTAAACTAATAATTATAGATAATATTTTTTTCATTTCTTATACCTCCTTGTCTTAGGTAACATAGAAGTTACCCCATATATTAATCTTTTTATCTTTAATATCTTCTAAATACCACCATCCTTCAGGTGTACCATCATTATTATAGTCATCTATTTTCCACCATCCACACATAAATCCTTGTTCTGATTTATTTTCATATAGGAATATACACCAATTAATATTATCATAAAATCCGATAAAATTCCAGTTGCCTATTTTTTCTTTTGTTACACCATTAATCCACCCGTTGCTGTATATTTTACCGGTTGCAATTTTATTGCCTAAATAATCATTAAATTTAATTGGTTTAGCATAGATTACTTCTGAATTTAATAGCCATGGATTTCCTTTGTTATTTCTGTCTTTCTTATTTATTTTAACAAATGCATTTACTTGCGATATACTTGTAAGTACTAATAAAGATATTAATATTATTGCAATTATATTTTTTATTTTCATTTCAGGAAATATCTAGAATGGACTTTTATTTAAGATTTGGGTGGACTATGGTAATAAAAGCGGGCTAAAAATTGGTCCATTTGGCAAAAAAAGATAAAATTTTGGTCCATTTGGCAAGAGAAAACATTTATATATAGAAATGATTTATTTTAAATTATGCAAAAAAGAGATGGCAGTAAGATAATATTTATCATTGGTCTTATTATTATGATTTTTCTTTTAAGCAAGGGATTTTATTCTGGAAAGGCTACGAGATCAGAGATAACTATAGCAAATGAAGATGTTATATCTATAGGTGGCAATTCACAAAATGTTATTGTTCCTGGTGGTCCAGCAGATGTGCAAATAGCTCCAGAACCATCATTCTGTCAATCACCTATTGCTCCTGGTGGAATTATTATAACTACACCAGGTTATTATAAGTTATGTGGGGGAACTATTAATCTTCCCTCTCCGATAAGAATATTAGCTGATGATGTTATCTTAGATTGTGCAGGCACTACTCTTGTTGGCACTCCAAATTATGCATTTAATGGTATAGAAGTTCTAGGCGATCGGGTTACGATAAAAGATTGTAAATTAAAAAAGTTTAAAGATGCAATATCTATAGATAGAAAAGATAATACTAAATTATTAAACCATGAACTTTATGAAAATATTAATGGAATCCATGTAAGTGGCGCAGATAGTGGTAATCTTTATTCTAAAAGTTGGAGGGGTAAGAATTATGAATTTTTAAATAATAATATTCATAATAACCAAAAAGATGGTGTTTTAGTAGAAAGAACGCCGTCGTATTGGATTTCTGGTGCTACTGCGAGAATATCTAATAATAATATTAACAATAATGAAAACGGAATCCATTTTGTATATTCTGAAGAGTATACAATTATTGAAAACAATGGAATATCATCAAATAGCAAAAACGGTATTTATTTAGATGAACAGTCTTCTTATCCTGGACAACCAGGATATGGATCACGTGGTGCACACATAAGATTCAATAATATCTTATCTAACGGAGAAAATGGCCTAAAATTACAAAGAAGCTATACATGGGTTGTATATAAAAATTTATTTCAAAATAATGCACAAAATAATATTTATATTTGGCCAGCTGGAGGTTCTAGTATCATATCAAATAATATACTTAACTCCATTAATGGAGTTTATGCAGACATACCAGATATGGTTTATCCAGGTTCACCAGGATATCAAAATGATGCTTATGTATTTATTCAATGTAATAATATAAAAGTCCATAGTAATGCTGGTGTAAATTTTGTTCATTTAAGTCAGGCAGCATGGAGTAATGGATATATGTCTTATAATAGGGTAGAAAATAACAATTATGGTTTATATATCGATTATTCTGCTGGTCCAAATTATGTGTCTGATTGGGCAACAATGAATGAATTCAAGAATAATCAAAATGGAATTTATGCTATTAGTGGCGGTAACAAAATATTTTATCATAATAATTTTATTGCAAATGCAATCATGCATGCCTATGATGCAACTACTTTCGCACCTGATGAATGGGATTACACTTATTCCTGGGCACCCGAGACGCATGGTAATTATTGGGATGATTATTCTGGAACACCTGATCCGAGTAATCCTGATCATTATTATGGTCCAAGAATTATTCCACCTTCTGGAAATCAAGATGATGCACCTGAGATTAACCCTTTAGGTATACCTCCAGATCCTACTGTAATTTGTTCAGATTATGGTTCACCTGTTATATGTGGCGATGGTGTGATTAATCAATGGTGGGAAAAATGTGATCCACCAGACATGGGGATGTGCGCACCTGGTACTTGTATACCACCTAATCAACCAGGAGAATGTACTTGCCCTTTGAATAATACTGTTCAATTCCCAGAAAATCCACCAAAGTAATTATTTATCTAAAAACCAATTTGTTAAATTGACCTTCTTTAATTTTCCAAAAGTTACAATTTCAATTATTTTTTTATTTTTTAAGGAATCTAGAATTCTGATCAGGGTTGTTTTTGGAATTTGAGTGTTATGCATTATATTCGCTTGGGTGCTTTTATATTTATTTTGTAATAAAAAACTTACAACTGCTAATTCTTTTTCATTCAGAGTTTTTGTTATATCTTTAGTTCTTTTTGAAATTGTTTCTTCTTTTTTTATTAAAGACTTTTTAATTGGTTTATTCCTTTTAAATTTTGAGAATAGAATTACAATAACAATTATTAAGATTAATGCAAAAATATAAACAAGTAAATTAGATTTTTTTGATTTATCTAATTTTATTTGTACCTCTGTGACTTCACCTTTTTCTATTTTAATGTCCGATAATCCAATACTATCGCCCTTAGAAGCAATTATTCTACAATTTCCAATTGGCATATAATTAACATTAAAGTATCCGTACTTATCTGTTGATCTAAGTTTTTCTCCATAATCTTTAGAACACTCAAATCTTAAATCTGCTTTTACTAAATTATTCAAATTATCTACAACTGAACCTCTTAATGTTCCTGTAGAGAAAAGCAGAGCTTCTTTTTGTGTATTCTCTTTTAAGTCCAAAGTGCTTTCATAATAATAATCTTTACCATCGGTATTAAGATCGTCAACTTTAATGATTATGTTATAATTTCCTTTTTCCCTATGAATAGTAATTTGATTATTTGTTATAAAATTAGTTAGAGTATACTCTTCACCAGTATCTTTATTTACTGCTGTGATTTCAACTAAAATATCTTTGATTTTTTGTTTATTTTCTAAATCTTTAAGGGAGTAGGTTAATTCATAGTGTTCTTGTGCAAATATAGATATTGAGAATACGATTAAGATAATCCAATAGATCAACGTTTTATATTGCATTTTAAGCTAAGTTAAATGAAATTTCAAATTCTCTATCCTTAATTTTGTGCTTTTCTGAGTATTTGAACTTTTCTTTATTACTAGGCCCGAACCGAATTATCTTTGCTCCTACTTTGTCTTTTAATTCATTTGTAAAGCTACTAAGATCGTAATCTGATTTAATATAAAGCGATATTTTGTTCTCTTTCTTTAATCCTGCTTTCTTTCTAAGATCTTGGATTCTTCTTATCAGTTCTCTGTAATAACCCTCTTTTTCGAGTTCGGGTGTAATGTGCGTATCGAGACTTAATTTATATGGTCCTGCATACTCTGTCTGAAGAATTATTATTTTTTTTACATTGGTTTGAGATTTAATTAAATTTTCAAATTTTTCGATTGGTTTTATTATGCTGCTATTTCTTGTTTCAATTTCTACATGATCAAGAGGCCATCTTATACCAATCTTAGCTTCTTCCCTCTTTGATAAGATTGCTGTAACAATGTCTTTTACAGTTGACATCTGCGACTCAAGATCGCGAGATATATTTTTTGCTTCTGGCCATGAATCAAAATGAACGCTCTTTTCTTTTTTTATTAAATCTTGGTATATGAAATCTGAGATATAAGGGACAAATGGTGCCAATATTCTTGTTAATCTATTAAAAATATAATCGAACGTATAAGATAATGCTTTATCATCAGAATCCGTTCTATCTCTTATTAATTTTATATACCATCTTGAAAAATCTTCTTCAATAAATCTTTTGAAAGCAAAGAAGCACTGATGATAGTTATGTTTTTCTAATTCTTCTGTAACTAATTTAACTGTTGAATCTATTCTTGATATTATCCATCCATCTTCTATCCTTAACTTAGGTTCTTTTGATGTAATTTTTTTGCCTTTTAGGTACTGCTTTGCATAAATGTAAGTATTATATAAAATATTGAGCATAGGAAGTACTGATTCGTTAACAAGCCGAACACCGAATCTTTTATTGTCCCCAGGTTCCGTTGTACACATCTGCAGTCTTACTGCGTCTATCCCTATTGTGTCGAACATTTCCCAAGGATTCAATATATTGCCTTTTGATTTTGACATCTTTTCTCCCTTTTCATCAACAATATGACCAGCGCAGACTACAGATTTGTATGCTAAATCATTAAATAATAAGCCACCTAATGCATGTAACGTGTAGAACCATCCTCTTGTCTGGTCAATTGCTTCTGCTATGAAATCATAAGGGAATCTTTTCTTGAATAAATCTTTGTTTTCAAAAGGATAATGGAATTGAGCAAATGCAGATGATCCTGAATCATACCAGCAGTCTATTACATCAGGCAATCTTGACATTGGTTTTTTACATTTATTGCATTTTATTTTTATTTCATCAATTTGTGGCTTATGTAAATCCAAGTTCTTAGGAGCTTTTTCTGCCAATTTTTTTAATTCTTTGATTGAGCCTATTACTATTTCATTTCCACAAGAACAACGCCAAATTGGTAGAGGAGTTCCCCAAAATTTCTTTCTTGATAGTGCCCAATCTTTTAAATTATTAAGCCAGTCACCAAATCTTCCTTCTTTTATATGAGAAGGGTACCATTTAATTTTATTATTCAATTCGGTTAATCTATCTTTTATTTCTGTTACTTTAATAAACCAAGATATCATTGCATAATATAATAAAGGAGTATTACAACGCCAACAAAATGGATAGCTGTGGGTATAATGTTCTATTTTGAATATTTTATTTTGATTTTCTAAATATTTTATTATCTTTGGATCTGCATCTTTTACAAACATTCCTTTGAAATCTTTTACTTCATCTGTGAATTTTCCTTCTTCATTAACTGGCTGAACAAATGGAAGATTATTTGCTTTGCATGCCTCATAATCTTCTTCGCCGAATGCAGCCGCACAGTGTACAATTCCTGTACCTTCATCTAGTGTAACAAAACTAGCAGCGATAATGAAGAAAGCTTTTTTGTCTAATTTGTTAACAAAATAATCAAAGATTGGTTCGTATTCTGTGCCTTTCAACTCTTCGCCTTTGAATTCTTCGATTATTTGCGGATTATCAAAATATTTATTTACTAAATCTTTCGCTAACATATATTCAAATTTACCATCTTTTACGACAGCGTATGTTGCATCAGATTTTACTGCTAATGCTAAGTTACTTGGCAATGTCCAAGCCGTAGTTGTAAAAGCTAGTGCATATCTATTTGGTTTATCTTTTACTTTAAATTTAACTATAATTGCTGGCTCGGTAACATCTTTATAACCGAGAGCAACTTCGTGAGAACTTAGCGGTGTCTGACATCTCGGACAATAAGGAACTACTTTATGGCTTTCATATAACAAACCTTTGTTATATAATTCTTTTAATGACCACCAGACACTTTCGATATATTCATTAGTTAATGTGATGTATGAATCATCTAAATCAATCCAATAAGCCATCTTTTCTGTTAGTTTACTCCAATCTTTAATATAAGAGAATACACTATCTCTACATTTATTTATAAAATTACTAACACCGTATTTCAGAATATCCTTTTTGGAGTTTAATTTCAGAGATTTTTCAATTTGAACTTCTACAGGTAGACCATGACAGTCCCACCCACCTTTTCGTGGAACTGTAAAACCTTGCATATATTTAAAACGGCAGAATAAATCCTTGAATACCCGCACCTCAACATGATGCAATCCTGGAGGAGCATTAGCTGTTGGGGGGCCTTCTAGAAAGGAAAATAACGGTTTCTTTGGATCATAATCTAAAGATCTCTTTATTAGACTCTTATTTTTATGCCAGCATTCTTCTACGTGTTTTTCTATTTCTTTGAAGTTATACATGTTATTAAAGTATATTCAAATCGTTTAAAAAAGTTATTATTTGGGTAATAGGCACAATAATTAATTAGTAAGATTTTTATAAGGCAAATTTAATCTTATTTTTATGGAGAAGAGGTATTTAACACTTTTTGTTATCACAGCAATATTATTCTTATCATTAGATTTAGATTTTACTGGCCGTTCTGTTAGGTTTGCTAAACAATATACTAAAGTTAGTGAAGCTGAAGAATCTACATTTGGTTCATTAAATATTATCAGCCATAAAACTAGTGATGGAAGATCTTTAATATTATTTAAGATACCTGAATTGACTAATATTCATAATTCGCAACAAATAACACAGCAGCAGTCAACAATAACTATAGATTTCACTCCTTTTGATCAATACTGTAGCACCACACAGTTTGTTGATCCTAATCAACCAATAACAGTAAATCAAGATTTTGTAGATATTAATGACAGATATGTAGTATGGACACACTTTAATTCTTTAAATCCACTTTATGTGAATATTAGGGGTTATGATCTTGGAACTGATAAGAAGTTTGGTACTGCTGATGATAATGGACCTATGAATATTTTGACTAATGTTCTAAATCTTTTTGGCGGTTCTGCACTTGGAAATGTATACCCACGAGTTAATAGCAATGGTTTAATCGCATTTGTTAGGGGGGTTATTATTAACATTACAACCAACCAATATGAAATTCAACTAGTAATGTGCAATTTTTCATCCTGCCCTAGTTCAATGAACATTATCGATACCATACCTACTGCAATATTTGGTCCTTTTTGGCAACCACTTGGCCAATTTATCACTCACGATATTAATGATAACAAATTAATTGTATCAGAAAATGATTTCATTGCTTCAGTATCAAAAATCGTAGAATATGATTTATCCACCGGAACATCACAAGTTATCGCACAAGGCCCTTACCCTACTTTCATTAATCCTTATACATATTGGGATCTTTTTATTGGTGAGAACAATCTTATTTCGTGGGTAAAGATACACGCACCTTCAGTTACTGGACTTTATGATTTCTTCATTAACTTACCTAATACTATAAACCCGATTTTAATATCTTCGCAACCTTATTTACCCATATTATCTGGCTCACCTTCGGTGGGTTTACTCCAATCAAGTACGGCTTACAATTTTGGTCTGAGCAATTTATTATTGTATTCAACGCCTGAAAATAATCTTGATTATTGGGATTTAAAGTTTAAGAGATATACAAACGCTATTTCATCTATTCCTTTTATAAATAATGATGATAAGCATCAAATGTATCCTAGAATTACGTATCATCATATCTTACAAACACCTATGCTGGTATTCAGCTCATTTAATTCTGTTTCTTCTTACATAACTACATTGATTTATGACACTACAATGAACTCTTTTATAGATTATAAGACTATTCTTCCACCGCCAAACTGGCGAGGATTTTATAACAATGAAGCAAGTAACTTTAATGTTATTTCTGTTGTTTTACCGCAGAGTGGAAGTTTATATTCTAGGGTAGTTATATCTGAATGTTAAATCGTCTTAACTCATAAAGCTTATATACTTATAAAATAAATTGGGTTTTATGGGGGATGAATTTGACTTATTATGGATAGAGAAGTGGAGGCCTAAGGATTTCTCTGAAATTATAGGGCAAGATGAGATTGTTAGAAGAGTGGAAGCTTTTGTAAATAAAAAGAATTTACCACACACACTTTTTGCCGGACCGAGCGGTATTGGAAAAAGTACTTTAGCGATTGTGGTTGCAAAAAAGTTATATGGGGAAGATTGGAGAAATAATTTTTTAGAGTTAAATGCTTCAGATAGCAGAGGTATTGATACTATAAGGGGGCCAGTAAAAGATTTTTGCCGAACAAAAGCCATGGGAACTAATTTGCCTAAAATTGTCTTTTTAGATGAAGCTGATGCTCTGACCAAAGAAGCTCAACAATCGCTTAGAAGAATTATGGAAACTTTCACCAATACCGCGAGATTTATTCTTTCGGTTAATTATTCGAGTAAGATTATCGAACCTATACAAAGCAGATGTGCTATCTTTAGATTTAAACCATTAAGAAAAGAAAATATAAAAGAAATATTAGACAATATTGCAAAACATGAGCATTTAAAGATTGATGATAAAGCGCATAGTGCAGTATTTGAAGTATCTGAAGGTGATGTAAGGAAAGCTACAAATATACTGCAGAGCTGTGCATCAATAGATCATAATATTACAGAAAAATTAGTTTATGATATCGTAAGTGCTGCAAGACCTCAAGAAATAAAGAATGTATTGGAATTAGCTTTAAGAAGAGACTTCATCAGAGCCAGAGAAAAATTATTGGAAGTTATGCTACATCATGGATTAAGCGGATTAGATGTTATAAAACAGATTCAAAAAGAGATATGGAATTTAGATATAAAAGATGAAGATAAATTAAAATTGATTGAAAGATGCGGAGAAATTGAATTTAGAATTGTTGAGGGAAGCGATGAATTTTTACAGATTGAAAGCTTATTAGCTAGCTTTGTTGCTTTAAAATGATTTATCAGAAAAATAAAGCTGAATTAATTGAATTTTT
>CAYIFT010000026.1:0-8997 GCA_964362765.1 Candidatus Woesearchaeota archaeon
CCCAAGATGAAATCCATCCTTATGAAAACATCCACGATAAACATATAAAATAGTCCGTCAAAGAAAGAATAGATGAAAAGAAGAAAAAAGGGGTTAAATATATTGGCTAATTTGAAAATTGATAGATTTCTTGAAGGCATAAATATCAATATTAAAAAGAATATAAATATAATTAACAGAAATATAACAAATATTCGAAAAGATTTTGTTAGGTATCACGAACCTTACAGTGAAGTCTTACAAAATTACAAAAGCATGCTTGTAAGAATAAAACTTCCTGATGTTCCTAAAAAGAACTTATTGTTAAAAGTAGGCAATGGTAAGATAGAAGTTCGTGGACATACTTTCATAAGAGAAAACGATAAAAAATTGCTAAGAGGCTTCTATAGAATTATTAATCTGCCTCAAAATGCGCTTTTGCATAAAGCAAAAGCAAAGTATAAAAATGATGTCCTTAAAATAAAAATTCCTATCGCTCACCATAATAAGTAGGCACTGCAATATTCAACCTTTTCGATTCGAATTCACAATCTCTGCATAAATAAGGATTCTCTTTTGAACTCTTAAATATAAAAGATCGGCATGATATGCACTTACGATATCTCATTTTCGCCTCCTTAATAGTATGCAACTATACACTCTTTCTTTACCGATTCCTCAATAGCTTCATCTTCATTTAAAAATACCTTGTAATTATTCTCATTCGATTCATTTTCAATATCAATTATTATCATTTTGGCCTCCAGTATGTTTCATACCACAACAGTAATTCAAGCAAACACTGGTTTAGAAGTAATCTCTAATTATTCTTCAATATATCCACGCATGAAAGCTTCTTCAACAGTAGAGATCTCGTCGTCTTCGAGGAGTAAGTCAATCTCCCCCTCTGCATATATATCTTCATCAGGATCAATTTCTTCATAATATTCTTTACTCATATTAGCCCCCCCGAAAAGATTCCAGTATAACTGGAAGATTTCCGATACAATAGAAAGGTTTATATAATTATATATACTTATTCGATATAGAATATATAGTAAATATAGAGAAGAAAAAGTATTTACAAATAGAAAAAATATAATAAGGATATTCTTTATATCCTATGATATAATCAGTATATAAAGGGGGGGTTGATTAAAATGGAATATAGAAAACTAATTAAATTTGGAAACAGCTCGCACGTTGTTTCAATACCAAATGAATGGATAAAAAGAAATAATTTAAAAAAAGGAGATACACTATATCTCTCGGAAAATGGGAGTAACGAACTTATTCTTAGCCCAAAAGTTGATACAACAAACTTAAATGGTGGAGTTAAAGAAATAATAATTGATATATCTAACTGTACAACAAACGATATTAAAACAAAATTAACTTCTGCCTATTTAAATGACCATACTGAAATAAAGATTACGGGCTCTAATTTAAAGCAAAATATAAGCTTTGTAAGAGAATGTATACAGAATTTAGTTGCTCTAGAAATTGTAGAACAGACGGGTGATAGTATTATCACGCGTGACTTCTTAAATATGAATGAGGTTTCTGTAAAAGATTTAATCAGAAAAATGGATATTATCACTAGGTCTATGATTTCTGAATTGCCTTTAATTTTAAAAGAAAATGCTTCTGAATTCATGAGGCAGCGCGAAATGGATGTAAACAAATTGTTTTATGTAGTATTAAGGGTAGTTAGGGCAGGTCTAAAAAATCCGCAGTATGCTAACACAATCAAATGTTCTTCTACATATTTATTTATAGCCTGGAATATAGCAAATCATATCGAAAAAATTGCTGACCATATTGCAGAATTAGCAAATTATGCAACTAAGGGTAAATTTACTGAAGGTGAGATAAGATTTATAAATAGTACATTTACTGACATCAATAAGTTTTATTCAGATGTTATGAAGGCTTATTATAACTCTGACCTTGAGTTAGCCTATAAGGTAACATCTTACAAGAGGGGGTTCATAAGCAATCTTACAGGCAATATAATAATCTCAAAGAAATCAAAAAATCCGATATTTTCATACATGCTTGACAGATTAATAATCATTACAAACGAAATTAACAACGTAGCAAGGAGGGTGTACAGCTAGCAATGGTTGAAACCAGAGAAAATAGACGGGAGATTGCTGAAAGCTATAATCCGAAAAGGTTATGGGATCCACGCTTCTATACAGACGAAATCAATATGGAGTTAAGACGTGCTGGATTTAGACCGGATTGGATAGATTCAACAAGAAGACCTATAATTGATGATACATTTACAGGAGGTATCTTCGATAATTCCCTCCTTCGTATAGCATCAGTTTTTAATATAAAAGGTCACGTTCTATATGAATTTATCGCCAAGATATTGCATCCAAGTAAAAGAATCACAAGTGACACGCTAGATGAAAGAGGTCTTGAAGAGAGAGCAAAATATGAATTTGCACATATAAGCGCCTGGAACGCGATGGCTTTGCCATCACCAAAAGTAATAACTTCTTTCTCAGAAGATATTGGTGAAAATAAAAAACCACTTATAGTTCATACAATTCTCATGGAATATATAGGTAATCCAGCTCATGACTTGGATATTATAGCAATCAATACAAAGATATCAGAATATGGTAAAAGATTAGAAGATGCATTTTATACACCAGAGCAGAAAGAAAGATTAAAGGCAGCGATAAAATCATTAAACCAAGGAAGAAAAGACATATTAAAATCAACATTAAAAACTCAAATTGAAACAGAGTTGCTTGGAACATATTATATTGAAGCCGGTGAAGGAAAAGGTAAACTACCTGTACGTTCTTATAGCGCTACTGATCAACTAAAATCAGCTATTCATTGTGCAAAAGAATTTAAGAGGTGGAACCAGGTTATGGGTGGAATTGTTGATCCAAGAGCGCAAAGCTTAGATCGAACAATCGAAATGCCCCTAGGATACGAGTGTAACGAAGCTTTCCATAGTTTAGTCACATTATTATTTCCTGAAAAGAAAAGAAGAAGATATGTACAGGGAGACGAATTTCTTCATCATTACATGTATGATTCTAGAGAAGGAAAAGAAGTAGTAAGCGTAATGATAGACGCTAATCTAGCCCAATTAGGTGATCCTTTGTATAGCGCAATGAAAACATTAACAAGTCCGCTCTTAATCGAAATAGCCTATGAAGAGTTGGCTGAATTAGTAGAATTTAGAAATGAGTTATTAACTAAAAGGGCAACTGAACTTTCAAAATCATTACCAGGTATTGAAAAGTTAGTGGAGAGAGAAGATAGTGAAGCTTCTCTTTTAAGAGCAGATTTATTCGCTTTATTTCTTATTCCAAAATTGATGGGTTTGAAGGCAAGGGATGAAAATCGAAATAAACCACATTTTGAAAGATTGTATAGTTCAGTAAAGCCTTATGCAAATAGCTTAGTTAACTTTCCTAGTAATGAAAAACCAGAGTTAGTCTCATTTAATTGTTATGATTCTAAAGAATCTATTGATGCGCTAAGAAAGAGATTAAATGAAGTACTTAGTCATATAAAAGCCAGACACAAATTAAATGGGAAGCTAGAAGGAATGATCGGTTCTGTAGAAAGTTTTCTGATAAAAAATAATTATCTTGAGTCAGGGAGATAATTATTGTTAAATATGAGCAGAAGAACTGCCGTAGATTTGCATCTGCATTCAAAATATTCGGATGGAGAAGATTCTATTCGTGATCTAGTCCTACTTGCAAAGGCAACTGCTGAACAAAAATTTGATGGTCTAAGTAGATTAGTGATCTCTATAGCAGATCACGATACTTTGGCTGGTCAAAGAGAGGCTTTAGAATGGGGTAAAAAATTTGATGTCGAGACTATACCATCATCAGAATTAACAACCACGCACGAAAGACAAAATCCGCATATTCTTTTCTATTTTAGTGCCTCAAGATTAGACGAGGTTGAAGATAATAAGGAATTAGGAATGATCTTTAAAAAAAATAGGGATATTAGAAAAGAAAAAGACAGAAGAATTCTAAGTGGTTTAAGAGCCAAGGGATTTAATTTAACATATAATGAATTAGAGTTGGTTAGACCAAAGAATAGTGTTGGCGGAACACCATACATTGTAATGGTCTTATTAAAGAAATATCATGATTTAGAAAAGCGACATATAGATGATGTATTTGCATTAGTAAAAGAAATTGAAAAATCAACAAGAAAAGATTCTTCACTTCAATATCTTAATTTAGTTAGTACAACAAAGATACTAAGAGAAGCAAAGGTAGTTCCGTGCCTGGCTCACCCGTTGCTAAACAACTTAAGAAGTGTAAGAGGCCTTGCGTATAGTTTTTTTATGCTTGGTGGAGGGTTGGGTGCAGAGTATTACTATCCTTATCACCACTTCAAAAAAACATCATCTATTAACATTGATCATTATCAAAAAGAAATCGATAGAATATGTGCAGAAAGTGAAAGAATCAAAACAGGCGGCAGTGACTATCATGGTCGTCATTTTAGAGATAAAAGAAATTTATTCGATGTAGAAGTACCATATTGGGTAGCTGACAAATTACTAGAAAAGATAGACAATGTTGAAAAAGGCAGGGTTTGAATAAATACCTTTAAAAATCTAATTCTGATTTTACTGTATTATGATAAGACAGCCAATAGTTATTTTAGTCGGTCATATAGACCATGGAAAATCGAGTATATTAGAACGAATTAAAGGGATCTCTATCACTAAAGGAGAGGCTGGTGGCATTACTCAAAGCATAAAATCCTATACTGTTCCACTATCAACAATCAACAAGGTCTGTGGCGATCTTCTCAAAGCCATTAACCTTAATGTTAAAATTCCTGGTCTTCTCTTTCTGGATTCTCCTGGTCACGCTGCTTTTAATAACATGCGCAAGAGAGGCGGCAATCTTGCTGACATTGCTACGCTTGTTATCGATATCAATGAAGGTATAAAAGAACAGACCATAGAATGCATTAATATTCTTAAGCAGTATAAAACTCCTTTCATAATAGCATTAAATAAAATCGATACTTTACCAGGATGGCGTTCTAATCCAAAAATCCAGCTAGTTAAAAATATTTCTTCGCAATCAGATTCTGTAAAAGAATTAATTGATAATAAATTATATGATTTAGTTGGAAAATTAAGTGAACTTGGTTTTAATTCTGAAAGATTTGATCGAATAGAAGATTTTGCAAAACAGATCTCAATTGTCCCAACAAGCGCGAAGACTTCAGAAGGAATCCCGGAATTAATGATGATCATCACAGGCCTTGCTCAGAGATTTTTAGAAAAAGAATTGGAGATAGAAGTAAAAGGTCCGGGAAAAGCGTCTGTTCTTGAAGTTGTGGAAGAAAAAGGCATAGGATTAACACTAGATTTAATTTTGTATGATGGGTGTATAAAAATTGGAGATCAGATTGTAATAGGTTCGCTTGAGAAACCGATAATAACAAAAGTTCGTGGCATGTTTGAACTAGAAAAGAATAAACTAAAGCCAGTCAAAGAAGTTCATGCAGCAGCAGGAATTAAATTAGTTGCTTCAGAAATAGATCAAGTAATTGGTGGCATGCCACTTCTAGTTGCGAATGAAAATGCCGAGTCTGCTATATCACAAGTTAAATCTGAAGTTGAGGAAGTCATCATTCAGACAGACAAAGAAGGTGTAGTTGTCAAAGCAGATACCTTAGGCAGCCTTGAAGCTCTTGTAAAGTTATTGAAAGATAAAGGACTTAAGATCAAAAAAAGCCATATTGGAGATATTAATAAGAAAGATATTGCAGATGCACTAGCAGAAAAAGAGCCCCTCAACAGGGTTATTCTGGGTTTTAATATTAAGCCGATATCTGATGGTGTTAAGATAATAATCCACAACATAATTTACAAGATCATTGAGGACTACGAAAAATGGAAAGAAGATTACTCAAAATTACTAGAGGCTAAAGAACTTGATAAAATAACAAGACCATGTAAAATAAAAATTATACGGGGTTGTATATTTAGACAGAGCAACCCTGCTGTTGTTGGTATTCAGATATTGGGTGGAATTATTAATACAGAGGCTAGATTAATGAGAGCAGATGGTTCAAAAGCTAGCCGTGTAAAGAATATACAATCAGAAGGTAAAGATATAAAATCTGCTGAATATGGTAAAGAAGTTGCCATATCGCTTCCAAATCTAGTTGTTGGTAGACAGATTAAGGAAGATGATGTACTATTTAGCGATTTAACAGAAGAAGAATTTATGAAATTAAAGAAATTAAAAAAGTATTTCAAAACTCATGAAATCGAGGTTTTGAAGGAGATTGCTAATATAAAAAGAAAAAGTGATCCAATGTGGGGGATGTAATATCTTATTTCCGTATATCAGAAGATACATCAAAATTGCTAACCTCAATACCTAAAAAACGGAATCTACTCATGGCTTTTTTCCTTGCCTTATTTGTTCCAGGACCATTTAATATTATCTCAAGTGTCTCTTCTTTTGTGGGGTATGAAGTTTCCTTTTTCTGGTCAGCTCTATATCCCTGCAATTTTATTTCCATATAATAATATCCATTAGGTCTTTTTGGATCATAGATGATCTTACCATATCCTGAATAGACCATATTCCCGTTCATATTATGACCTGCAATATTTTCAACCATAAGTAATATTTAAGATAGATAAGTTTATAAAATTTTTGTTGAATCTGAATAAAAAGCTTTAAAAATACCAATTCTAAGCTTAATTTAATATGGAATTCAAATTTGTAATAAACGATCCAAAGGCCGGAAAAAGTTATTCGAAGGTTGTAAACGATGATTTGTTAATTGGGAAAAAGATTGGCGACATGGTCTCTGGTGGTTCTTTAGGATTAGCAGGCTATGAATTAAAGATTACTGGCGGTACAGATAAGGCTGGTTTTCCTATGAGACCAGATATCCAAGGAACAGTAAGAAAAAGATTGATGCTTAAAAAAGGTGATGTTGGAATCAGAATAAAAGAAAGAGGTATTCTTTACAGAAAAATCATTGTAGGCAATACAGTAAGCCAGAATACAGCGCAGATAAACCTTACTATTACAAAGCACGGCACTAAATCTATAGAAGAACTTCTTGGTATTAAACCTAAAGAGGAAGCTAAATCTGAAGAAAAGAAAGAAGTCAAGATTGAAGCAAAATAAATTTTAGTTGGTGTATAACAATAGTTTTAAATAAGTTATTTTTTTCTATAAAAACATGGTTATAACATTAGACAGCATAGATTTAAAGGATTTAGGAATAGGTGATTATCTTTCTATCGATCCAGAAATATCAGATCTTGTTAAAGCAATTAATATTTTTGGAATAAAAACAACAGCATCATGCCAAGGTCATCTAAATAGAGGACATCCATTTCCTTGGGTTGGCATCTGGCCACCATATAATCCAAAATATAACGATAAAAGATTAGAGGAATTTTATAGATTAATAGAGAAATATAACTCTCAAAATTGTGCAAACTGGATATTTGAAAAAACATGGCTACATCCTAAGATAGAATCAAAAAGTAAGGAAGAACTAAAAGAGTTACAAGAGGATACAAAAAGATTAGCTGTTTATATCGTTTCAAATATTTATCAAAGTTAAATTTATAAATACTCTTTTTAGTCTTTTATCTACGGGAGGTATAATGTTGCCTAGAATTAAAAAAACTGCTACGAAAACTAAAGAATCCAAAATTGATACTTCTAAAGAGATTGAAAAATCCCAGCCGGAAGTAAATATTGGTCTTGTGGGACACGTTGACAATGGAAAAACAACCCTCGCCTTAGCACTCTCAGGCAGATGGTTAGCGATTCATTCGGAAGAGCTTAAGAGAGGTATCACAATCAGACTCGGTTATGCTGATATTATCCTATATAAATGTTCAAAATGTAAAGAAGACCAATATACAAATAAGTCTACTTGCCAAAAATGTAAATCAAAAACAACCCTATTAAGAAAGATTTCTATTGTAGATGCTCCTGGTCATGAATCTTTGATGGCCACGATGTTATCAGGTGCAGCTATCATGGATGGTGCTATATTATTAATCGCTGCTAATGAACCTTGTCCCCAGCCACAGACAAAAGAACATCTCATGGCTCTTCAAATTATTGGATTAAAGAGTATTATCATTGCGCAAAATAAAATTGATCTGGTATCAAAAGAAGAAGCTTTAAAGAATTACGAACAGATTAAAGAATTTGTCAAAGGTACTATAGCAGAAAAAGCTCCAATAATTCCAATCTCAGCCCAGCACAATATCAACATAAGTTATCTCATTGAAGCTATCCAAGATGTAATCAAAACTCCTTCCCGAGACCAAAATAAAGATCCTGTCATGTTTGCAGCAAGATCATTTGATATCAACAAACCTGGAACTGAAATTAAAAATCTTGCTGGTGGTGTTATTGGCGGTGCTTTGAAGCAAGGAATATTAAAAATTAATGATGAAATTGAATTACGTCCGGGAATGTCTACTGAAAAAGAAGGAAAAAAAATATATTATCCTATTTTTACGAAAATAGTAGGCATCAAGACAGGCGGCACTTCTGTCAAGGAAGTTCATCCTGGTGGTTCTATTGGAATATTAACTCAGCTTGATCCGTCTTTTGTCAAAGCAGATTCATTAACTGGAAATATTGTAGGATTAAAGAATAAACTTCCTCCAGTGTGGAGTGAATTTGATTTAAAACCATTTTTATTAGAAAGAGTGGTAGGAACTAAAGATGAATTAAAGGTAGATCCTATCAAAAGGGGAGAAAATTTAATGTTGAATGTAAATTCATCTGTAACTGTAGGAGTTGTATCTGAATTAAAAAAAGATTTAGTTCATGTAAGATTAAGAATTCCTGTATGCTGCTTTAAAGATGATAGAATAACTATTTCAAGGATGGTTGGTAATAGATGGAGATTAATTGGTTACGGAAATATCATGAATTAATAAGATATCAAGAACCACCAGTCATAGACTGGTGGTATGAAATGACTCTAAGGTCATCT
>CAYIFT010000027.1:0-8765 GCA_964362765.1 Candidatus Woesearchaeota archaeon
GCTTTAAGTTACAATATTAAGGTTATTGCATTGGGATTTGTTACTGCAGGAGGAACTACGTATACACCATCAACCTGTCCAACAACAATTGATCCACCGATACAAAATGCACTTAATTCAGGAATTTTTATTACTGCTCCCTCAGGGAATGCAGGATCAACAACAGGAATTACATATCCTGCTTGTTCTCCAGGAGTTACTTCAGTAGGAGCAGTATATGATGATTATTTAGGAACACAAGTTTGGAGTGCCTGCACGGATTTTTCAACACAGCCAGATCAAATAACTTGTTTTACAAATAGAGAGCAAAGTCTTGATCTGCTTGCACCTGGTTCTGTAATTCATTCTACGACATCTAGCAATGGTGTAAATTGCGGAGCTCCATTTTATGCAGGATATGGAGCTTGCTCTGGAACTTCGATGGGGCAAGCGCATGTTGCTGGTACAGCAGCATTGCTTTATCAACAAAATCCAAGCTTACTACCTTCTCAGGTTGAGAATAAGATCAAGAACAGCGGAATTAGCATATTTGATCCAGCAACTGGATTAACATTTAAGAGGGTAGATGCGTATAATGCAGCAACCCAGTCTCCGCCGATACCATTGTCATTAACAGTTTCAGGAACACCACAAATAGGAAGTTCGATTACATTTAATCTTGCGAATGGAATTCCATTTTCTAATTATATATTACTAATGTCTGCTGGCACTACTCCAGGAATTATTTTGTCCAATGGAGCAATTATCCCATTGAACTATGATGGATTATTTATACTTTCAGCACTATACCCTGCTGTGCTTAGCTTTTTAGGATTTTCAAATCATCAAGCAACATTAAACAATCTTGGACAATCTACAGCATCATGGAATATTCCATTATTTTTATATCCTTTTTCGGGATTTACAGTATACTTTGGATTTGTTACAATAGATTTTTCACTTCCTTCACCACAAAGTATTACTGGAATTTCCAATGCTGTGCCTGTAACGTTAATAGCAGCACCATTACCACCATCTGCACCTACGGGCCTTTATGCATCGTGTCCTTCACCTGGAAATAGTGCAGGCCTTTCATGGAATCCATCAAGCGGTGCAAATTATTATAATGTTAAGGTAGATAACCTTGCAAATCCTTGGACAGGTAGTTGCAGCGTTTTAAATCCGGGAGATTTTTGTTTTAATAATATTCCATCAACATCTTATACTTTTACTTCTAGTCCTGGCGCTACATACAATTGGTGGATTAACGCATGTAATATTAATGGATGCAGTGCAGCAGCATATGGTCCTGTTTTTAATTGTACAACTGCTTTTCTTCCTGTATTGCTTGTTCATGGAATTTATAGCAGCGATGCAATCTGGGATGAGGTAGAGACTGCTTTAAATAATAATGGGTTTAATCAGGTGTACAGGTTAGGAGAGGCGCAAGCTCCTCAGATGAATTCTATTGCACCAGGTCTTGTACCGAATAATGGTGTGATTATGGTGCTGGTAAAACAGTTGACAAATGCTGTTAAAAATGTGAAGGCTTTTACTGGAGCAAGTAAAGTTCATATTGTGGCCCATAGTATGGGTGGACTGGTGACAAGATGGTATATTAAATATCCTGGTTATAACAATAACATTGGTAAAATTATTACTCTTGGAACACCTAATGAAGGGGCGCCTATTGCAAAAGGACCTTTATCTTGGTTTGCTGGTTTTACAGTTGGATCAATAGGAAGCAATTCCAATATTCAAGATGAGGCGAGGAAAAACATGATTCCCGGATCACCATTTTTAAAACTTCTCAACAAGGACTTTAATACTTATGGAATAATTCATACAGAGATTGCGGGCACTGCTCTTAATCCCATAGCATGTGTTTTTGCACCTTCGTATTGCTTTGGTGTTACAGATACAATAGTGCCAATGTCTAGCGTGGACATTCCCAACATAAATTGTTTTCAGAGACATGTCGTTCATGCAGTTGGTCTGGGCTTGCTTCAGTATAATGCATATTACACAGATCCTGCTACTATTGATGCTGTTGTAGATTCCTTAAAAGGTAATCCAATAGATTTAGAACTGTGCCCTAATGAATTAACAACAGATCAGAACAATATACAGACTTTAATGGTTACAAATACTGTACTGCCTGGTCAGGTTCAAATTCCAATATCTAATATGAATTTTGGAAGAAGTTTTGTTGCTATACTTAACTGGAGTATTGGGAATATTGATCTTTCATTAATTAGTCCAAGTGGAAATGTTATTAACAGCAGCAATTACTTGAACTTCAATGCAACCTATGTAAACGGAACATTTGCGAATAATAGTCTGGTGCAGTTTAGTTTAGAACAACCTGAACAAGGAAATTGGGGGGTAAAAATATTCGGTTCTGGAATCGCTGTACCTACTGCTTATACACTTAATATACTAATGGAGAAGAATATCTCTATTCAAGTATCTTCAAACAAAGACGTCTACAGTCCTAATGAACTAGTTCTATTAAATACTACATTAAGTAACAATTCATTATCTGTATTGAATGCAAACGTAGTAGCTAAAGTAACTAAACCAAACAATAATATAATATTACTGACATTATTTGACGATGGTCTTCATAACGATGGGGTCGCAAACGACGGAGTATATGGAAATTCATTTTCTGATACTTCTTTGCAAGGGGCTTACATAATTGATGTGAATGCTTCAATTGCAAATGTTTTTGATATAAAGGAAACATTAGCTGCTTTTGTTGAAGTTTTTCCTGATTTAACAATAAATGCAAATGATATTAATTTTAATCCGCTACAACCAATTGCAGGGAATAATGTGACAATATCAGCTTTGATATACAATATTGGAAATGGGGATGCGATTAATACAACTATCTTTTTTTATGATGGGACTGTAGATAATGGAACTTTAATTGGAGAAACTATTGTTGATGTGGTGCAAGGCGGAAATACAGTTGCATCAGTACAACTTAATAATGCTACTACTGGAGAGCATAATATTTATGTTTCTATCAGTCCATTTAATGCATTTTTGGAATTGAATTATTCAAACAACATAGCAAATAAAACATTTACGGCGAGCACTGTTAACACACCTATATCCTCCTGTCAGACAATTTCAAGCCCTGGAAGTTACTTTCTAAGCCAGAATATTACTTTAACAACAACGTCTGGAACAAACTGTATACACATCCAAGCAAACAACGTAGTCTTCGACTGTCAAGGTAAATCAATCCTAGGATCAGGTGCAGCCTGGAGCGGTACTAACGGAGTTTATGTCGCAGGAAACAATTCAGTGATTAAAAATTGTATCCTCGGTGACATGGGAAGAGGAGTTATTACTGTTGCTGGTAACATAACAGTTAAGGATAATACCATTTTCCGAATGTGGGAAGGAATCAATGCCGGAGGAAATTATAACCTCTATGAAAACAACATCGTTCATAATAATACTGTTGCAGAAGGTAGAGCCTTCACCATCTGGTGGGGACCAACAGGGCATATTGTGAGGGGAAACTCCCTTACTGACAGCAAATATGGAATAGATCTCGGCCTTTGTGGAGGGCCTATTCCTTTTCCGTGCATCACAGGACATCTCTTCTACAACAACCATATTGCCCGCAACTTATTTAATGCCAGGGACTTCGCTGGTTTTAACTCCTGGAACACCACCAAAACCGCAGGAACAAATATTATTGGTGGTCCATTCTTAGGAGGGAATTTCTGGGATGATTATGCGGGAAATGATACTAATGGTGATGGAATAGGAGATACTAATCTGCCATATAATTCAAATGGTCAGATTGCTAATGGTGGAGATTATTTGCCTCTTGTTTATTAATTCAAATTCAATATCTCTGAAGATTAATTTTCTACTAAAGAATTAATAGAAAAAAGCAAGTAGCATTTATTAGTGCCAACTTGCTACCAATGAAACAAAAGAATTCAAATAACAACTACCTTCGGAGATACTGGATAGGTATAGATAGTAAGATTTAAATAGTATTATATTTTTTTAATTTTATGAATATTAAAAGAGGATACTTATTTGTACTTGCAATCTTAATCCTATTTGCTTCTTTTGTTGTTACACAATTCGGCATGTTTAGTGGTAGTGCAATAAGAACAAAACAAGTAGGTGAAGATTTTGGTAACCTAAATCAAAATTTATTTTTTGATGATAGACTTACAGAATCTGATATAGAATTTTTAAGAAAAGGATATTCAATGTCTGAGGATAATCCTTTATATAAAGCATTAAAGATTTTAAAAGATAATGGTGACAAGGAATTAATAAGACAAAATTTATATAAATATTCAGAATTTATTTCATCGCTTCAGGGTAAGGAATTATATGGTGCTATTGAAGAATTATATAATGCGAAAGATTCTTTTCTACAAGACTTTGGAAATCTTTTTCCTTCTAAGATAAATTTAGCCAATTATCCAATAATATTTGTACATGGAGAAGAAATTAATAGCGAAAATGGGAAGGTAGAAAGGAGCTTATATAGATATGCAGTCATAATTGATAATAATGAATTAGATATTGTAATAATTGGTGATCTTAAACAAGGATCGCAACTACAGAGGGCTGATGGTTATTTATATAATGGTAAAGTATACGTAAAGATAGATCAAGCAAGCTCATTACAACAAACGCAAATTCAAAGTAATGATATAAAAAGTTCTGTTAGAACAATTACTGGATATCAAGTTTATAATCCACCCACACCATTTAATCAGAGACAATTTGACATTGGAGTACTTATTCCGTATAGTGCTAGTATACCTTTGCCTTCTAATTATCAGACATTTCTTCAACCCATCTTAGAGAATACAAAACAATATTTCTTAGATAATTCAGAGAATCAGACTTTATTAAATTTTACATTTAATACGTTCTTTTTTGATTATAGTAGTGGTTTTCTTATATCTAGTGCAATAACTGCTGCAGATCCATATGTTGATTATTCGCTCTATGATTTTGTAATGATTGTATTGCAATATGGTGGGTGTTGTTCTGGATTTGCAACAATGATGTTTTCAGGTAATACACCTGGTTACTACCAGACAAATGACGGACCTCTTGCGTCAGCAGTTCCGATAATAAATACGAATTTCAGTATACCTGATTTTTTTAGAACTAATGAGTATGTTACTGAGCATGAAATTGGGCATGAATTGACTTTCTGGCATCCACAAGTAAATACAACATATTTTTCAGGATTTGTACCGCATGCTTCAGGTATATACGGGTCTAATTGTAATCAATTTGCCAATATAATTATTTGTCAACCTTTTGAGTATGGGGATGAAATTGATGTTATGGGCCAAGGAAGAGGATCTTTTCATTATCATCAGAGAGCATTTTTTATGGGATTAAGTCCTGTATCTAAAGTTCAATCAGTAACTGGCTCCGGAACTTATACATTATGCGATATCCATCATAGTCCTCCAGCTGGTTGTCCTCAGGAATTATTAATACAAAATCCAATAGGTAATAACCTCGCACTTGAATTAAGGACAAATAGCGGTCCAGATGCTTATTATGGTTGTCCTCCAAGTTTTTTTGATGGTGTGTTTGTGAGGGTGGTGGATAGAGAAGAAGGGGGTGGATTAAACGATACAATATTTAGGATGACTGGTTATTCAGGTGATGTGATAGTGCCTAATAGTTATTTCAATACTGGTTGTGGAAACTTTACCTTATTAAATTACGCAATTCCAGCAGGTCAAGTTATGCACAGTCAATTAGGAGACATAGCTGTACAATCGATTACTAATCTTCCAGGTGGTGGAAAACAGGCTAGTGTTAATATTAATTATGTGCAGCCACAATGTATACAAGCTCCACCGACAGGAGATGCGTTCCCAACTATAATTAATTTATATAATAATCCATTAATACCACCATTATATTCAATTCCTCAAATATTAATAGAAAACAATAATATTTGTAATACCGGATCAGAAATATTTTCGATTACAACACAAGTACCAACTTTGCCAGGAGCCACAGTTGTGATTAATACTCAACCGATTAATTCTTTAGAGTCTAACTACTTTAATTTTCCCCTTCCGAATGCCTTATTGAATATGGTTGGAGTGTATCCTTATTTAGTTACAGTTTCTAAGTTATCAAATCCAGCACATTCTTTTTCAGATACAGGTAATTTCACTCTCCAGACCTATGTTCCAGAGGTATATGGTCCATATGGGGTGAGTTATTGTTTAGATCAAGATCCAATACCGTTCAATTGGCAAAATCTTGGAGCAAACTTCCTTTCTTATTATCCTAATATTGGGGCAGTTGTGACTCCAAATCCGCTAATTCCTGGATTACCACCAACATTTTATGTCCCTGATTTATGTCCTGAATATTATAAAGTGACTGATGTTGTTTGCGGATCTAATACAGGTATTCCTTCAATTGCAAATAGCGCTTTTTTTATTATTGGGGATTGTAGATTTTATTCTAATAGTACATATACATGGTGTAATACTGGTTATTGTGTTTAAAAGAAAGCTTTTTATATTGGATTATTAATAAATTAGCGTAAAAGAGGTTATTAAAATGGCTGAAGAATCTTATATTGATGAACTTGCTAAAAACAGCGTTTCTTTACAAAAGACCTCATTGGATTTAATTGAGTCTGTGAATAAGTTAACTGAGAGAATAGACAGATTATTGTCTTTGTTTGAGGAGGCTGCTAAGAACATTGAGATGAGCGAGTTGAAAGAGCCTTTAGCTCATAAATTAGATGAATTGTTAGAGCAGAATAAGGTTATTGCAAGAGGACTTGTTTTATTGGAAAAATACATCAGAGAGAGGCCTGTCACTAGCGGATTTCAGCAAAGTTCATTAGAAAGCAGGCCACTGCCAAAATTATTATGAGTGAAGAAATACGTTTTTTGTATGACGAAATTACAGAGAAGATAAACAAAGATGTAGAGAGAATTCTGTTTCATCTAAGAAATCCTTTTGCAGGAAAGAATGTTTACATTCTGAAAAGATTTACTGAAGAGCTAATCAGAGCAAGAGCAAGACAAATGCATCAGCAAGAATTCATGGAAATAGAAGAAGTTAAGCATGAGGAAGTCAAGCAGCCTGTAGAAATAACTGTGCTGGAAGTGAAACCTGCTGAACAAATACAAATTCAGGTACCTGAGCAGTATGAAGAAAAGAATGATTTTGTAGGTTACCAACCCTCTTCTTTGCAAGAGAAAAAAAGAAATGAAACTGATAAGCCAAGAAATATAATTCAGATGAACTTAATCACCGATAATGAGACTAAGGATATTGTTGCGAGAGGAGAGATTGAGGAAAATGAATACAGAATATATGAGCCTACATTAAGTGAAGATGACTTAAAATTATTGAATAAAGCGAAAGAAGCAATTGGAAATGATATGAATTCATTGACAAATAAAAAACTTCTATGGAAAATATTAAGGAAGAATTCGAAAGATCTGAATGTTTATTTCGATGATGATAATCTCCTGAAATTAAGATATTATTTGGTCAGAGATTTTATGGGTTATGGTGCTGTTGAAGCTTTTATGCATGATAAAGGAATGGAAAAGATAATATGCGAGGGACAAGGAGAAAAAGTTATTGTGATAAAAGATGGAAAGAAATACAGAACTAATGTAGCATTCAAGAGCAAGGATGAATTAAATAGTTTCTTAATAAATCTGGCTGCAAGAACCTTCCAGAAGATAAGCCTTGATGATCCGGTACTGGATGTTATATACAGAGGATTCAGGATTCAAGGAACCTTAGGAACTGATGTGGTGCCGAGCAAATTTATTATGACGAGGGTTTAAGATGGCTAAAGAGAATAAACAAGTGATTTTAGCTAAGGATAGAACACATTTAGCGAATGAAAGAACTTTGCTAGCATACTGGAGGACTGCTTTGGCATTCTTTGGTGCTGGGGTGCTGGTTTTAAAATTCTTTCCTGATGGCGTATATGGAATTATAGCAGAGTTAGCAATTATTTTTGGGATTATTTTGTTTGTTTACGGAACAATATGGTTTTTTGTTTATAGGAAGAAAATAAATAAAACATGAAAAAAGGAATAAAGATTTTAATTTCAATTATTATAATTATTTTTATATATTTATTACTTCGCTTACCTTCTTCACCATTTTACTCTGTGAATAATATCTTTAATTCTTTAAAAGCTATAGATAAGAGCTGTAATTCTGATGCAGATTGCGTAATGGCACAGGTTGATTGTTCTCCTTGTGCTTTTGGTTCGAAGGGAGTTGCTGTGAATAAAAATTATAAACCACTTTGTCCTTTTAAACCTGGAAGTTGGCCTTGTCCTCAAGCATTGCCAGAATGGTATGGTTATGCTGCTGTTTGTAAAAATAATAGATGCGTTAAGGGCGAAAGCTTATACAATAGGTAAGCAAAATATCTTAATTAAGTTTTGCTAACCAAAGATTTTTATATTTAATCAATTTATAATATATAATGGTATTACCGAAGATCACATTCAGATATTCTTGGATATACGATAGAAATCTGTATAGATTGGCTTTTGACAAAGAGAATGATGATATTAGATATTTTGAAAGAAGAAAAAAAGAATCTTTAGAAGCGATAGCAAAATTAGAAAGCCGTTTAGGACCTGTATTATCTGAGTATTTAATACGGTTTTCAAATGTTTTAGGAGTAGATTGGGAGGATCATGATATTACTGTTTATGTGCTGCCTGATTTGCATAAGCCGATGAAGGTGTTAGGATTTT
>CAYIFT010000028.1:0-8756 GCA_964362765.1 Candidatus Woesearchaeota archaeon
TTTCTCTTGTATCTTCCTCTCTTCTCTACTTTTTGTAATCTATTGATTATATTATCAAATCCATCATATTTTTTATAACCCACCAATACATAATTAAAACATTCATCTTTTATTTCAAAATGTGTACTCTCCAAAGCCTGTTTCAACAGACGCAAATCAACTGCTTTATCCTCATCTCTTCTACTAATAAATCCTAATCCAAAATCAATAAAATAAACTTCATCTTTTTTTAATATCATATTTGATGTTGTCAAATCACCATGGATTATATCTTTAGAATGTAAGTCAGCAATAATTTTACCAATTTTAATCATAATTTCTTTTCTTTTTTCTTCATCTAAGTTATTTAGAATATCTCTTAATAATTTCCCTTCTACATATTCCATTTCAATCTCATAGTTTTTTTCATCAACATTTAATATCTTAGGAACATTATTTCCTGCCTTCTCAAATAATTTAGCTTCTCTCCTAGTCCTGTTATTCCTCAATTTATTATCTATTTCATCTAATCTATAATTCTTCTTTATCCTTTTCTTAATCACTTTGTTTCTATCTAAGTAAATTATAGCTTCTGCTCCTCTTCCCAAGACATTATTCACTTTTACACACTTCGCAAAAATATTCTTCTTCAGATTTATTTCTTACATGAAATATATTACCGCAATTTTCGCACTTTACTATCAAATTACCACCCCTCTACTTCAGCTTCATATTTCCGCCAAACTTCTTCATAAGCTTTTCTGGACTGCCCCCCATAGTCTTCAATAGTTTCTTCGATTGTCTGTACTGCTTCAATAACTCTCTAATCTCGCTGCTGCTTATACCAGATCCTTTACTAATTCTGTTAATCCTACTAGCATCAATAATTTCTGGATCTTCCAATTCTTCTTTATTCATCGAGTCCATTATAATCTTCCACTTCTCTAATTTAACATCCTGCACATCTAATATTTCCTTAGGCAGCTTCATTCCGCCTATTCCAGGAATCATCTCTAATATTTTATTCAAAGGCCCCATCTTTTTCATCGCCTTCAATTGTTCATATAAATCAATAAGATTGAATTCTCCCTTCATCAATCTCTTACTTAAATCCTCTGCTTTTCCCTGATCGATAGATTCCTTAGCCTTCTCAAGTAAAGCCTCGATATCGCCCATTCCAAGTAATCTTCCAACAAACCCGCTTGGATTAAAGATCTCCAAATCATCAACTTTTTCTCCTACACCAATAAATTTAATGGGTGCTTGTGTTACGGCGCATGCACTTAATGCTCCTCCACCCTTTGCAGTTCCATCTAATTTAGTAACTATAACTCCTGTTATTCTACAACTTTTATGAAACTGTTCAGCCTGATTCATTGCAGCCTGTCCTATATCTGCACTTAAAACCAGTAGGTTTTCATCAGGCTTTATTTTTTTATTTACACTTTCAATCTCCTTAATCAAATCTTTGCTTAAAGCATCTCTTCCTGCAGTATCAATAATCAAAATGTCATATTTACTGAAATTTTTCTCAAACTTATCAAAGATCTTTAAGGGATTTTTTTCTTTTTCATCAACATAACAATCAACTCCAATCGCATCTGATAATTGCTTTAGTTGTGTTGGAGCAGCTGGCCTATGAACATCTAATCCTAAAGTTGCTACTTTATATCCTCTTTTAGAATAATATTTAGCCATTTTTCCGATGGTCGTACTTTTTCCGACTCCATACAATCCGACCATCATTATCTTAAATGGTTTTTTCTTCTTTATCTCAATTCCATGCTTTTCTTCCCCGAAGAATTTAACCAACTCCTCATAAACAATCTTAACTAAATATTCTCTCTGTGTTATTCCAGCAGGTGGCTTTTCCTCAAGTGCTCTCTTCTTAATTCTATTTGTTAGATCAAATACCAATTTTACATTAACGTCAGCTTGTAATAAAGCCCTCTGAATTTCCTTTATTAATTCGTCAATTACTCTTTCGTTAACAAAAACAGCGCTAGCTATCTTTTTCAGCGTTCCCTTTAAAGCCTCGCCTAATCTGTCTAAGACCATAATAAAGAGAAGCTGGAATTAAATTTATAAATATATCTTAAAAAGCCTTCAGCATTGGCTAATCGAAGGCATTACATCAAATGTTAATTCATTGGAAAATTCTCCGTTTAAATTCTGTACATATATTATGAAAGGCGGAGGATTAGGATTTGAAAAGAAATCTGTATTTGTGGCTGTAAACTTTAATTTATAAGATCCTTCTACAAAAACCAGATTAGGATTTAATTCTGTTAATTGTCCTCCAGGCCACAGCACATAAACTCTATATCCTTGCTGAAACCCATCCCCATTAATTGTGATATTAATCGGCATCTGATTCACGCCAATGCAATCTGGAACAAGGCTTACAATAAATGGGACGCTTCCAATAATAACAATATTATCAGTTATTGCTCTAACCGGAATATAATAGGAACCTTTTATTTTCGGAATGCTTCCAATAACTTTTGAAGTTATTTTAATTGCATCGGCTGCTACTATATTCCCATCAATCATGGTAAGTTTAATGTCATTTCCTGATAGATTTGCTGATTTTATACCTGGAGGTATAGTTACGTACACTGTTTGCTTGCTTCCACGCCCTAAACTGTGAACAGCATTAGCTGTTATAGCCAAATTATGAACTACATCGCTTGCTTGATTATTTCTGTAATTTATATTTAGAAAACTTAATCCATAATACAGTAACCCAATTAAAGCAACGATTACTATCCCAAATAAAATTATGTTCTCTAAAGCTGCAGTCCCATTACGCGTGTTCATATTTATTAAATAAATTTAAATATAAATAACTAGCCCATAAAATATAATTAAATTTACCAAAAATCCCATCACAGATCCGACGATTATCAGTTTGTTCTCATTCACGCCAAAATCACTGTTCACAAACAAATAGATAATACCATCTATAAGCATGTAGGCTAATAATCCAACAAATATAAAAAATAAATTGCTCAGCATAAATACCCCATTGATGTCTAAAAATAAACCAATTCCTAGAAATATCCAAGAAAATAAAAGGCTAATCAATATTCTACGCCAAGCTTCTCTTGAATTTTCCGGACTAAAATTCCATTCCATTTTCATCACCTCTTAACAATTATTTGGTACACCGGCTGGATAAACTAAAAATACTAATTCATTTGAAATCCACCCTGTTGATGGATTGTAAAGCTGAATAATATGTTGCCCTCCTCCAGGAGAAGGTGGGAAAAATGCTGGAATTACATAAAGACGAATCTCTGTTGGATTAATGTAAGTCAAAAAACTAGATGGATAATCATTTCCATTAACTTGAACCTCAAGATCAGCATTAAAATCCTCGCCAAATATCTTTACTGTTAATGGCAGATTACTGAATAATGCACAATCTGGTTCCAAATACAAGATCCACGCGCCATCGCCTATCTTAACTATTCCATCACCAACAACCTTTACAGGTATACTATATCTGCCACTCATTAGAGGGACTGATCCTACAACATCAGCTCTTGTTTTCGAACTAACTTTTGTTATTTTATCCTTCACCTCTATATCAAAGGCTATCTCATTTCCAGAAACACTCGCTGATTTTATACCTGATGGAATATTTATCCTCACAATATCTTTATTATTTAATCCCAAATTATATACAGCGTCTGCAGTTATAGCTAAATTTGTGACAGCATCATTTGCTTGGGCAATTCTGTAATTTACATTTAACAGGTTCATTGATATATACAGTAATCCAATTAGCATAATTGTTATTACTCCCCACATTAAGATACTCTCCAGAAATCCTTGTCCTCTTTTTCCTTTCATAATATTCTATTCTATTTCTATTGTTTTTATACTTTTTGTAACCGCAATTTGAAAATATAAGTATTGCCTAAAGATTCAATTATACCTAAATTCTTCGGTCCTAGTTGATCAACATCTTCTGTCGTGTATATTAAGTAAAAAATATTAGATTTTAGATTATTGAAAAAAGACTCATCTTCACAGAAAGTATTACTCCATTTATTTTCCCTATCTTCAGAATCGCAAAGAAATAATCTTTTTATTTCATTTGTACTAATATATAGATATCCATTCCACTCTAATGGATTTCTTAATATAAAATTGCCAAGCTCTTTACTCTGTAGTTCATCTTTTATCAGATCTTCACCACTAAATGTAAAAAAAATGTTGCTAACACCATTAATATCCTCTCTTCTGATGCTGCTAATTGTAATTTCCATACTTCTTTTATTAATTTTATTGCGGCTGGTAACTTCAATACCAACATCTGATTTAGTCTCTTCTTCAGGAGCTTGTTCTTGTACAATACTATCTGTTGTTATAGTCTCGAAATTCTCATCTATTATTTCTTCTGCTAAGTTAGGCTCATTATTGCTTGTTATAGCACATCCAGCCACAATTAACAATAGCAAAAACATATAAAATATTCTCATAATAGTATACGTAAGAAAACAAAATTAATAAACCTTCTTATTATCTGTTAGGCTGTTGCCTGGGTACCCTTGCTCTGCACTCTGCTCCTCTTACCTCTTCCCTATTTCTAAATTCATCTATGACTACACCATAAGTATTAACGCACTCTGTACCAACTGGACACGCCTCATAATCATAAGCATATAATCTAGCAACTTTGCCACCAGGTACTAACTCTATGCAAGTTCCGATATAATTTTGGCTTATTCTTCTATCTCTTTTGTATATTTTATCATCTGCAGAATAAACAGCACAAGTTTTCCTTCCTGGCTCAGCACAATTCACAGCTCTAACCCAATCTTCAATAGTTGAAGTTTTTATTC
Organism: Candidatus Woesearchaeota archaeon; assembly: GCA_964362765.1. Lineage (GTDB taxonomy): Archaea > Nanobdellota > Nanobdellia > SCGC-AAA011-G17 > UBA489 > CAYIFT01. The sequence continues at coordinate 4,833 of CAYIFT010000028.1, forward strand.
CTAAGAAAGGATTCACAATCATATGCATTCTCGCTACATCTTCTGAATTTATTATACCATTATTATCCAAATCTCCTCTTGAATCAAAATATCCAATACTCGATTTTGTGTATCCTAAAAGTGTTCCACCTTGATATTGTCTCCCAAGATTAAACTCCTCATCCTCTTTACCAGTAAGATGTCTTATATCTTTTGATCTTCCATACATAGCTAAAAGTATTCTAAAATCATTTTTATCTCTATCACCATCATCATCTAAGTCGCCTTTGTCTTTTGGTAAATTGCTTGTTAAAAAAGAAAGCCCTACTCCTCCAGGACTAGTATACCTAATTGCCCTATTTCCTGTGTATATAAGATAATTCCTATCCCCAGTAGTGCTAATGCCTTGGAATCCAGATCCACTAACGATTGTTCCTCTATAAGCTTCCCCAGTATAGCTTATTCCTGTAGAAAAGAATCCTACGAACAGCAACGCAATGACCATCAAAATTAATATATTTTCCTTCATTATGCACCTCTTTGTTACAAATTATAAAATTACTTAATTTATAAGATTTTTGATATTCATTATTCTCTAACCTGACAGTTTAAATTGAAGAATACATCAACAGCAGGCTTATTAGCCTCATCTTTATAAGTCCAGTCTAGAACCAATTTCTTTGTTCTAAACCCAGATAGCACAGCATTAACATAGTACCTTCTTTGCTGGTAAAATAGATTATCGCACGTACTTATATAAATTGAATATCTTTCATGCGTACCAGGTATTGGATCTTGCCTACTCTTTCCATCCCATATGAAAGAGCCCGGATCATTTGTAACATATTGTCTGAATATATCGGCATATCCATAAAGATTTCCCGTAGCGCCCTCACAATACTGTCTTACTCTTGATCTCGGATCATCATCTATTCTGTATGTTCCATTAATCTGACAGCTGTCAACTATTCCTGGAAACTCTAATATTATTGAACCACTTCCATCAGAATAGCCTGTTGTTCTCATTGCTCTAAACCAGCTGTATTTATTAAAATTATATGTTTGAGGTTCTGCAACTTCTCCTCTAACCATAGATGTGCATTCTACACCCTTCCCTGTATCTTTCAGAACATTGTTTGCCTCATCATACAAAACTGTTCTGACAACCCTAAATCCCTCATCTTTACCAACCTTCTGACAATATACAAAGAAGTTATTATACTGTCGAGGTGAAATTTCCAAATCCTCTCCTCCAGGAATGTAACCTCTTGCATAGCTTCCTCCTTCCCATGAAGAAGTTTGACAAACTTTAAACAAATTATCTTCCCAACTGCAGGTAACAGAAATTAATTCAGTCTTAGGTTCAACCTTACCAAGCTCTTTTTCTGGAGGTGGACCTATCTTGCTTAATGATGTGTAAAATACAAACAAGACTACTAACAATAATACAAAAGTCAGAAAATAAGTTAAAACTTTTGCACCAGTTAACTTCGTTTTTTTCATCAAACTAGTTCCACAATGTCTACAATAAGTTGAAAAATCCTCAACTTCTTTTTTGCAGTTAGGACATTTTCTTGGTCCTCTCTTCAACGTCCTTATCTTTGCCCCACAATACTTGCAGAAATTTGAAATATTATCGATAGTCTTATGGCAGACATGACACCTTAACTTAGTTCCCCTTTTCATTATATTAACACTAATAATCTAGATATATAAATGTTACCCTATACTGTAGTAAAGGTTCTCCCAAGAAGCATACAGAAATCCATCTTCATTGGGAAATGCTGTTCCATCTTTACTGAATATTCCGAATATAAAAAGATATGCCTCTGTATCTGTTTTATCCGTATCGCCAAATATCAGTCCGTTCTCTCTCATACCTTGTGTTATTATAAAGTTAAAATCTGCATTATTTAATATTAGATCATTATTTCGATCATAAACATCCGCTTTCCCCCATAAAGACATATAAGCTAAAACTCTTGGTAATTGCTTGGTTCCAAATTTGCTACGGCCATTGATGTATACATCTGTCACAACGCCACCTTCATATTTTTCTTCCTTTTCAAGTTCTTTCAGTTTAACCTTATACACTTCTTTTATTAATTCACCATATCTCTTTATTTTTATCTCCGCATCAAACTTTGCCTCATCAAAGAATTTAGTCTTCTCGACGGTTTTATCTAGAATTTCTAAAGAGAATCTTCCTTCTGCAAGATCTACTTTATTTGTATAAGGACTTTCCAAAATAGTCTCGTCCAATGCAGATTTATCCTTATGTATCAAATAAACCTTACCAGATGAACTGGCTACTAATGCTCTTTCATAAATAACGTCTCCTGGTAATTCAAATCTAAGAAAATTATCAATTATAACTCTATAAACATCAAATTCTCTAAATCCAAAAATCTTTAATCCATTTATAAAAACCGTTGGTGTAGTTGTTATACCTATCGAATTGCCGTTATCTATATCTTGCTTGATATCTTCTGCATATTTACCGAAGTTTAAACAGCCTCTGAACTCGTTGACATCTAAGTTTAGCTCTTTAGCATAATTAATTAAATCTTCATTCAGAAGATGATTTATGTTATTAAACAAAATATTGTGATACTCAAGGAATTTTCCCTGATCTTTTGCGCAGTTAGCAGCTTCAGCAGCCCTGAAAGCTAATCTATGTTCATAATTCGGAAAATCTTTGTAGATATAAAGTATCTTATCACCATATCTTTCAATAATTTTTGGTAATACCTCATTATTGAATCTTTGGCTGAATTTATCCTCATAATCACCATAAGAAATTATTACAACATTAGAATCTAAGGGTCCTATATATAAATCATCACCAGCATCATTAACTACTTCTTTAACGCTTTTAGTTTCTGGAATTAATATCTCTTTTGGTTTCTTAATCTCAGATTGTTTAATATCTTGTCCTTCTTCAATATCTCGATTATTTTCCCTATCTTCTGTACCTGCAATCTTGGTATCGCATTTCCCATCACTATCGGAATCTAAACAGCATTCCCCATCACCTAATATGTAAGGGGTGCTGCAAATTACCTGATTAGAACAGCTATTAATAAGGAATAGTATTACCATGATTAATATCACTATTGCTTTCATCTATTGATAAAACAAAGACTTTTTATTTATATAGCTTTCTTACTACTAGATTAAAACATAAGAAAGTCCGGTAAGGATTATTCCAAATATCAAGGCTAACACATATATTCCTTTATTCCAAAGCAATACTTTATGTCCATCTAATCCGAAGAAAGGTAGCATATTAAATAATCCTAACCAGCTGTTTATAACAAAACCGTATGCAAGTAAATTGACATTAGTAATATAAGTCAGTCCTAAAAATATTAATGCTAATATCATATTCATTAAAGGTCCTGCTAAGCTTATTAATCCGTTCTTCTTTCTGTCCATTAATCCTTTTATGTAAACTCCTCCTGGAGCTGCAAACACAATTCCGAAGAAGCTTATAACAATCATAAAAATAAGCATCTTATTATCAGCAATGAACTGTGTATGATATCCATATCGTATTGCTAAAAATTTATGGGCTAATTCATGAAGTAAAAAACCAATTCCTACTGTGAATAAAAGTATAATAAACAAAACTGCTGCTCCAGAGATATTTCTAAAATAAAGAACCGTGAATGCTATTGTAACTGCAATCCATGCTTTTAATAAATCTATTATTTCTCGGTGAGTAAACATTATTCTAGACCTAACCCCTTAACAATTAATTCAGGATTAAACTTCTTTAGATTATCATAACCTTGACCTGTTCCAACATAAATTATGGGTTTTCCTGTTACATAACCGATAGAAATTGCTGCCCCACCCTTTTCATCCACATCTGTTTTCGTTAGAATTATTCCATTAAAGTCTACATATTTATTAAATTCAACAGCTTGATTTATGCAATCA
>CAYIFT010000029.1:0-6676 GCA_964362765.1 Candidatus Woesearchaeota archaeon
TTTAATCGGAATAGTTTTGCCTTTTCGAGGCGGCACATTCCCTCAAGTATTAGAAAGAACAAGAGCAGTTGTTTTAAGAGATTTTAGAGTATTTGTAGAAGAACGTATGTTAAAAGATCAAAAATATGTAGCTGTGCTTCCAGATATAATTATGAATGCTGTTAGAATATTTAATGATAAAGGAACTGTTAAGGATTATAAACAAATATTAAAACGAATGTTAAGATCTCAAGATTATGAAAAAATATTAAAACGAATGTTAAGATCTACAAAGAACATAACCAAATAAGATTATTTTCTACAAACAACAGCCTGTTCATCCATCTCCTTCTTAATATCTTTAAATCCAACCTCTTTTAATCTCTTAATAACTTCATCTATAAATCTTCTTCCCTTCCAAATTCCAACTCTTCCAGTGTAATGAAATAACTCTCCATCATTTTTTAAAACCCTGTAAAGCTGCTTATAGAATTCCCTTCCATAAAGCTCACCAGCTAACTTAAAAGTTGGAGGATCATGAATAATAGCATCAAATTCATTGTTCTTAAACTGCTTAATAACCCTCTTGATATCACCTCTCAATATCTCAATATTCTTATTATTGAATAAATCTCTAGAATAAGGATTCAGCTTAGCTATCTCAAGTATATTATCATCATACTCTAAAGTAATAACTTTATCAGCCTTTTTAGAGGCTAATATTGCAGTATATCCTAATCCTGTACATGTATCTAGTATCTTACCTTTAATATCAAAATTTGTTATATTAACAGCATGTTGTCTAGGTGTTATTCTTGTCTTTTGATGCATCGGTACTCCAGATATTGTAACTGTAGGCCAATCTTTAGTAGGAACTAGCTTATAATACTTATTCGTTTCTTTCGAAAAAGTCTGGATCTTAACCAGCTTGTTTTTATAAACTAAATAGCACGACTTTTCATCTGTCCTTTTAATCTTAGAAAAATTCAACTTATTTCCATCTGGAAAAATGACAGTATTCCCTTCTATCTTTATTTTGGCCTTATTAAGCCCTAAATCTACAGAAATCTCCAATTCTTGTTTTTTCTCTTCTATCGCCTTTTTCAGTTCATTGATATTCTTAAATTCCAGAATCATTTCTTTTGCCTATTATACTGTATTATTTTAATTCTTTTAACTATTTTAACTATATTTATATATCTCTTTTTCTAATTACGTGCTTGAAGCATAAAAAGCTTCCATAGTTTAACGCGGCTGCTAGGTGATATAAATGGCCAGAAGAAAACGAAGAGAAGAAGACGATACAGGAAAGAACTAAAACTTAGTATTTTGGGTGTTTATCTATTTTTCACCCAACAGTTTATATAAACGTTTATAAATTAACTTTCTCTAGGCTATTAGAGGTGTTAATTTGGAAAACAGAAACATTGTAATTTTTGGCATTATCGTTCTGCTTGTCTTAATTCTATCAGATAGCAGTCTTACAGGAAGAGGAATCGATAACGTAGTTGTAGTTACTATTGGTATGGCAAATTATAATGGCGATGATTTACAAGATATAAAAATCTCTAATTGGCCATCAAAAGGTTGTGTAACTTATTTTATTAATAACGGATTTGGTATATATACAATAAAAACAAGTAAGGGATTTAAATGTTATGTTAAGTAAGCCTACCTCATTCCAAAAGCCCATCTCATAAACCTATAAACCCCGCCAGTATTCTCTGCTACTTGTGAGCTATGACCTGTTAGATAAAGAGCCAGTTTATGATAAGCCTGCGAAGCAGGCGCTCTTGGAAATACATACACTACAGGCTCTCTTTTTATCAAAGCCCTTTTGACATAAGGATCCTCAGGAATAACGCCTATTATCGGTTGCTCCAATATTGTCTGAATATTTCTTATTTTCATATCTAAATCATGTCCTGCTCTTGTCAATACAATCCCAGTTATTGGCTTGTTATGCTGCTGAGCAAACCTTATTGTCTTCAAAGATTGTGCCACACTAGGCAATTCAGGTGTTGTTACAATCATCACTTCATCTGCTATTTTCATCGAAGCTTGAGCCTCTCTGTCTAATCCAGGCGCTCCATCCAAAATAACAATATCTGATTTTATAGAAGGCAGATGATGCTTTAAATCCTCCAAGTTAATATTCTCAAAATCCTTCATGCTTATTGATCCTGGAATAATCTTTGCTCCACTCTCATGATGATAGATAGCGTCATGAATATGAGCCTCCCCTTTCAGCACACTATGTAAAGTTACAGGAACTTTGGGAGCTCCCAGATACATGCTTAAATAAGGTGTTGTTAAATTAGCATCGATTATTGTAACATCCCTTCCTAACTTAGCTAAAGCCACCCCTAAATTCATAGAAGTAGTGCTTTTTCCTGATCCTCCCTTGCATGAACTCACTGAAGCAACTAGACCCATTGAAACACCTTTTTATTATGAGAATAAGATTAAGCTTATTTTTAAAGCTTTTCTTTCAAATTTTTTCCAGTAATTCTGATAATTTGTTCCAAGTCCTTCACATCTTCATTTCTGAAAATTAAAAACTTAGATCTAGAAAGAGATTGTTTAGTTTCTTTTTCAAACATATCATTTAATTTAACATAAGTATCATAATGTTCTATAAAGAAGGTATCTGAAGGTATTTTATATTCTCTTAATTTTATTCTTCTGAATAATTCACCTTTATTGCATTCAAGATTTATAAATAAACTATTTTCTTCGTATTTCTTCCTATATCTATCGAGTGCCAGATTATGCAATTCTCTCACAACATCTAAATATTCGTCAAATGGTATCATCTCTGAAGAATTTACATAGCCATAATAACCAAAGTAAGGCAATGACAACATTCCTCTGTTCAAAAGATAATTAGATACATCACCAAGATTCTCTAACCTGTTGAAAAAAGCTGAATAAAAGAATAATCCTAAACTGCTTTGAATGTTATTAAATTTATTATTATACTTTCTTCTAATATCTTCTACAAAATCAACCGGTCTTACTAATTCTGTCCTTATTTTAGTAAATTTTTCAATAAAAGTAAAATTGTATTTCTCTAATAATCTCTCACATATTAAACTTTTTCCACTTCCCTTCAATCCTTCTATAGTTATTATTTTCATGGTCTGTATCTTGGTTTCTCATTAAACCTATCAAAAACAGTGTTATTATTCTGAAACATTTCTTTCTTCATAAAGTAATAACAACCCTTAGGAAACAAATTTAAATCAAAATATTCATTGAAAATCTGCCTTATGCTATCTATTATTTTCTCCTCAGAAATACAGTAATAAGAATTTAGTAGACTAACAAAATTATCAAACAAATACTGTCCAACAAACTGATCGTATACAAGACTGTAAGATATTTCTTTTGGACACTCAACCCCCATGATATGCTTTTCAACTAAAGTACCCAATTCTCTTGTTCTTCTAATTTCATTATCAACATAAATACTCTGAAAATCTCTATGAACTAATCTCTTAATTTCAAAATCAGCATCAATCTCGGCTAATACATTTTGCCCGTGCGGTTCTAGTAATATTCCATAATTATTTATAAAAAAACCCATATTCCTAAATAAAGGCTCGATTATTTTGCCAATTAAGTAATCCAAAGGATCTTTATTCTTAAGACCTGCAAGTTGCACAAATAGAGGATCATCACCTTCCTTCTTTAAATCTCTTGAATACAAAGAGAACAAAGGCACCATTACTCTCTCATCTTTCACCTCTGGTCTTGGAATCATTTCTCTGACTATCATGCCAATATCTTGATAGCAAACCCCAATGCTTTCTGGTAAATAAGCAAAGCTTTCAGGAGACCTTATTAATGCACTATCAATCTCTGAAGATATCAATATGCTATGTTTGACTGAACTTCTACTCAGCCTTCTAATATATTTAGATAATCTCCTATTTAGATGTAATTTTAGAGCATAATTCTCTTCTTTTGGTAAGACTGTTCTAACTGAAGATGTAGGTTCCACAATAGTATCCCAGATTAACCCATTGTGGTTTATTTCATTGACCATTTCAGGATGCAAATAGAACTTTAGATTATTCCCTGATATTATCTTGTTATATACCCCTTCTCTAGGATTAGCTAAAAATAAGCTTACCCTATCGTCTAAAGTCAAATTTAAATGCGGTATTAAAAAAGAAGAATTTCCTTCGATAGGACAATACTCTTTAGGAATTTCATTTACTACTTTTTTAAACTGGTTTACGTATCTTTCTGTATAAATATAAGATTCGCTTTTAATTAAATCTTTAAGTAGCATTTTTATTATCCAATAATTTTCTTAAATTTTGCAATATTTTTCTTTGCACCTTCTTCTCTCAATTTTCTTGCAGATTTTGTAAAATACTGACGAGAGCTAAGAAATTCAGTCTGTAATCTATACCATGAAGTTTTATCATCAATTCCTAATTCTTGTCTATATTTTTCTGATTTATTTTCAAATAAATCATCTCTTCCAAGAACATCCAGATCTGCATCGCACATTATTCTTTCTAAAAGATTCTTAGGATTCTGAGGAACTTTAGTAGCCAAAATCATTTGAGAAATCTTTTTGATTTCCGCACTCAAATATCCCAAACTAGGCAGAATAGATTCAGCTGCTTTTGCGCTTCTTTCTTCGTTATCCGATTTAGGTGTAATTGAAGACAATCCTAAATACAGATTATGTGGACCAGAAGGCTGATATTCATAAACATAATCATGCATCAACCCGGCTACAATCAAAAGCTGCCTGTCGTTTTCATTAACGCCTTCTAATTTACCTAATCTGCAAGCTGACTGTGCGACATCTATCGCATGACCGATGTTGTGATACTTATAATTCGGCATATTATTTCTTGCCAATTCCAAAACTCGCCAAATCTTGTTGTCATTTAGTGTTTCTATCATCTTGGATCAATCTATACTGTATTCTCTACATATAAGAAAGTTTTTTCCAAAAAATGCCTATTTTTCGAAATATTTATATAGTAATTAAGATTTATGAGTAAATATGAGATTTGAACATAGAGAAGGTATAGGTAAGGCAAAGCTCGACCTTAAAGATAAGAAGATACTTGCTTTGCTCTGTCAGAATGCTCGTACCTCAAGCACCGCTATAGCTAAAAAAGTAGGCTTATCCAGGGATGCTGTAAGTTACAGAATAAATAACTATATTAAAAATAATATTATAATAGGATTTAAAACCATCATCGACATCAGCAAGTTAGGTTATGATTCTTACCATTTATTTCTTCAATTGAACCAGCCTAAAAAAGAAATAGAAAAAGAGCTTATTAATAAATTTAAAAATTATAATTTTGTAAGAGCAATCTTAAAATTTCATGGTAAATTTGATTACGAGTTGGCAATAATCGCAAAAGATCTAAAGGAGTTTGATAGTATATTTAATAAAATTGTTGAAGATTGCTCAGATTACTTGCAGTATTATGAAATTTTACCAATAATCAAGAGCTACAAAATAACATCTACCCTTCCAAGAAGCTTTTATGATTTTAAGATTAATAACATTACCAAGGATCAAAAAATTGAAATGGACGAAACGGATAGAAAAATATTAAGTGTAATATCAGAAAAAGCATCTATACCTTTTTATACTATTGCAAAAAATTTGAATCTATCACCAGATACAATCATTTACAGAATTAAAAAACTGATTAATTCCGGCATTATCATAAATTTTACTCCAGTTATAAATTATGCATCCTTAAATTATAATATATATGCTGTTCTTTTGCAAATAAATAATCTTAAAGACCAGAAGGAATCGACTTTAAAGCAGTTCTTAAATTCAGATAAGAATGTCTTATGGGCTGTCAAAACATTAGGTAAATTTAATGTGCTAATTTATGTGTGTGTAAATAACACAGAAGATTTACATGAAACTTTATTAAATTTAAGAAATTACTTTCCTAATGACATTAAGGATTATGAAACCCTCATAGCTTATGAAGAATTCAAATACACTTATTACCCATTCTAAAGCATAATATTTATATACTGTAAAATATATATTCTATTTGATATTTAATGAATCTTAGAAGGCCTAGATCAAATTATTTAGGAACAGCTATTTTAGCAACGCTCGCTATAGGTGGTGGAGTATACTTAACAAGAAAAGATACTAAATTAGAATTACAAGTAATGTATCAAAAGAAAGAGTATGATCTTACTCCTGATAAAGCTGAATTATTTGAAAGATTTAGGAGACTTCCTATTCAAGAACAAGAAATAATTATATCAGATCTTGAAGCTAGAGTTTCAGAATATGATACATACTTAGATGAAATCATCACAGCCAGTCAAGCAAAAGAAGTTAAATTTTTAGATATTAAATCAAGCCTCGATCCACAAACAGTATCCCAATTTCATCAAGCTAATTCTGGATTAGATATAGCATATCTGTATAATTCAATTCTAGATGTCTTAATTAAACCAGATAATGTTACGCCAGAAGAAAGGTTAATTATATTATTAGTATTTGGTTATACTCAAAAATCATTCATCGCTCATGAAAATCTTCATCGTTATCAGCATCTTGCAAAACAAAAGACAAGACCAAATGATCCACCTAACGCTGAAGACAATCTCATAAGAGAACTAAATGCACAGCTCATCACTCCTTTATTTCATGATGGCGATCTTACAATAAGCCATA
>CAYIFT010000029.1:6776-8697 GCA_964362765.1 Candidatus Woesearchaeota archaeon
ACTTAAGAGAAAAACTCTTAGGATGAACAAGGCACTATCCTTTTATCTTTATTCTGCATTTATTGCACAAGCCTTTAGAATTATCATAGCAATTTCCACAAACTAAAGATCCGCAATTCTTACAGCTAAATATAGCAATATTGCTTTCACAAGACATGCACGCCTTCTCAATTCTCATTTTCCATGCATTAATTCCTCAACTTTATTAATAAAATCATTAACCTTGTTGTAATAAATTTCCAATGTTTTGATATCAACTTCTGTTTTTTTACTTCCAATATAAGCTATCAGAGTCACATGCTTCCTGTATTCTTCTCTTTTATCATATCTTGCTTTATCTGTCTCCTTCAATAGATTATAAAATTCAATATATTCCTTAAGCTCTGGAAAATTTTTAGCAACAAAATCAGCACGGAGCTTAGAAAGAGTAGGTATGGCTTTTAATTTTCGTTTGGCCTTAAGATGTTCACAAACATCCATTAAAGCCAAGTCGAAAGCGCTAATAAGCCTCTTGATAATATTCTTAATGATATCAACAGTTCTTGTATATTTCAAGCTTACATATATACTATGATCAGCTCTCTTCAGTTCCTCTCTTGCAGTCTCAGCTAAATCTTCTATCAACTTCAGTTAACACCTCATTTAACCTCTCTAAGAGGTATTTCGTCTGTGATACAAACTTTTTAACCTTTTCTATAGATAAAATCTTTAATTTATAACTATTTGAAGCAATCACATAGCTTTCCCTTCTTGAAAATTCTATTGGCGAAGCTTCTCGATGTTTAATTAAATCATCAATTTCTCTTATCAGCACAGCTGATTCTTGGGATAAATTGTACCTTCTAGTTGTATAATTTCTAAAAATGTCTAATTGGGAATCAAAACTTTTTGGCATCACGCTTATTCTCTTGTACAAAGCATCATAATAAAGAAAAGCTTCCATGCTTTTTGATAAAGCTCTATGTAAATGTTCTATTATTAGCATCAGAATTTTCTTGTCATTAACTAAAGGATAAGTCATATAAGTTAAGTGGTCTGCAGTCTCAAATGCTTTGTTTGCTTCTTTAATAAGATTCTTGAAGTGCTCCATAGCACTGATTATAGAATCTATAGTTTTTATTAACGATTTATGTTCTAGAAAATATATATTAAAGATATTATCTCTTTAAGTCTAATATAGCTGCTGCCAAATCCCCATCGTTCTTCTCTAAAGCTTCTCTAGCCTTCTCTTTGGAAACTCCTGCTTGTTCAGCCACTGTCTTTACATCTTCATCTGTGTATTTACTTGCTTTAACTTCCTCAATATCGCCAATTATCTGTAATGTCTCTTGCCCCATTGCATTAACCTTAGAAACCTGAGGATTTCTAATGATTAAATCTTTATCAGCACATTTTATTATAACCTCAGTAGCATCAATACTTTCCTGTTTAATTCCCATTTTCTTCATCATCTTTTCCATATCCTTCGGATTTATCTTGGGAAACATAATCTAAAAAGAATTAGCTTACTTTAAAAGATTTATGGTATAACAAATCTTAATAAGAACTTACTTCATAATCTCTTCTTTCTTTTCTATCATACAAAGATCTTCTACCAGAATACATGCTTTCAAACCTTTTTAAACCCTCAAAATAAGGAGCACTTCTAAGATCGATTCCTGAATTAGAATAAGATTCTCCATTTCCACATCCATATGAAGATTCTTTAACATAAGTTGCCATAAAACACATATACAGTCTTGAGTATATAAATCTTACTATAACTATAAAGTAGTAATAAATAGAAGAAGATCAGATTGATCCTGTTACATTAGAGAAAAGAAGTGAAGTTCCTGAAGAAAGAATAGATGATGTATGGAAATTATATGTTTATGGCCCTGATAATGTTGAAAAATTAACAGGACAAGCAAGACAACTTGCT
>CAYIFT010000030.1:0-8494 GCA_964362765.1 Candidatus Woesearchaeota archaeon
ATAATGTAAAATTCTTAACAGGAGATCCTGCTTTTAAAGATTTAGAAAATGTAGAATTTGTAGAATAAAATTAACCCACCTTCACATCTATGTTATTAAAATATTTCTTCACTAATTCATTTAATTCTATTAAATTTCTCCTGTCTCTTCCTATTAACATTGCTTTAATGTGTAAATCCTTAGACTTAATAATTACTGTATTATCATTCAGATCATAAGAATCTGCTTTAATCGGATCTATAATGCTTTTAATAAATTCAATAACATCACTGCTATATTCAATAATCTTAATAGTCTTTTTAATCATTTTAGAAATTCTCTTAATATTGCTTCCATTCTTTCCAATAGCCTTTCCAGCCTCCCCTTCATCCACAATAAACACAACCCTTTCTTTCTTATCGATAAAAGCATCCTTTATTTTAGCCCTAGTTAAATTTTCAAAGAGGGTTATAAATCCAATTAATCTTTGATCCAATTTATGCATCTTAGTAACTAACTACGCTCACTGGAAAATTCTTCTTGCATGTTAAAGCAAGTTCATCATTCAGTTGATTTAATTGTTCAATATCAACCTTAGAAATCTTGCAGTAGTATTCTAAATCTTTTTTTATATCCTCAGGACAATTGCTCGCAATAAATACCTTCTTCACCTTGCCATTTCTTAAATTCTTAATTGTTCTCTCTGTTCCGAATACCATCTTCTCTGTCTTTAATGCTTTTCTTAAGTCTGCTAAACTCATCTTATTTCTCTTCCTCTGACTTCATCTTAGCAACTAAATCTGGTAATCCGGTTCCTAATGGTACTGGTTGATTCAGCATCACATTTTCTATAACAGAATTCAGCTCATCTTCCTCTCCAATCAAGGAGGCATTAATTATATGTTTCAAAGGAGTCTCGAAGCTTGCCCTTGCCAGCACAGATTTTTTCTCTCCAGTAATCCCTGATCTTGTTATCCCTTTTATCATTCCGCTTGTTGTCATCACATCAGCTATAAACATTATGTGCCTCACATCTACATCTAATCCCTGATCCTCAATAACTTTAGCAGCCTCGTTTATTATTATCTGTCTTGCAGCTTCTATTCCTAGACTATCTGCCACTTCAAACAAGTCATTTGTTGTTGTTCTTGTCTCATCCACTTCCTTTACTTTAAATACATCTATAAGATTAGAGCCTGCAGTTATTATCATAAATTCATTCTGTAATTTAACAGGCAATACTTGCGAAATATCCTTAACTCCTTTTATATAAATACCTTTTAATTTTTCTTTTAATTTATATGTTTCCATCAGTTCGTTCTCGGAAGACTTTAATTTAATCACTGCCTTACCTTCATCAATCTTAACCTTCACATTCTTCAAAGATTCAGTTAATACTTTCTCAAGATAATCCTCAGTGACCTTAAATTCCCTCATCCTTTCTTTGTTCAAAAGAATCTCAATCTGAACCTTACTTAAATTTATTGTAAATTCAGAAACAAGTTCATTCAATTTTGTTTCTTTGATCAAAGCTGCAATTCTTCTTATCTCATCTACATTTTTATTGTAAGGTGATCTCAAATAAATTTCCATACTGGGGGTGCTTATCGCTTTTCTTGCGTCTAATATTTCTATTAACCTTGGTAGTCCTTGCGTAACAGATACTTCTGCTACACCAGCAAAGTGGAAAACATTAAGCGTCATCTGCGTACTTGGTTCGCCGAAAGATTCTGCAGTCACAATTCCGATAGCTTCTCCAGGGCTTATCTTTGCATGATCATACTGATTCTTTAAACTTTCAAGTATTTTTTCTGCATCTTTCTTAGTCAACTTCCTTTCAGTCGCTTCTTTCTTAAATTCATCTAGTATGTTATCAGGTAATTTATCCTGATATTCTTTTAATGAATCATTTAGCCATTCCATTTTATTCTCCTAACACATCAGCGATAGCTTTTATCACGCTAATCTTTCCACCTTCGCTCTTCGAAACATCAACACTATCGTCACCATACTTAAACTGTACGATAACTTTGTTAGCGTCTCTTACTGTATTATCATATTCAACCTTCAGATCTTGTAATGCGTTTGCTAATCTCCTATAAAGATAACCTGATTTAGGTGTTCTTAATGCAGTATCCATAAGGGCATCTCTACCTGTCATAGCATGGAAGAAAAACTCATAAGGCGTTAGTCCGCTCTTGAATGAATTCTTAACAAATCCATGTGCTTCTGGCCCTAGATCATTTCTTCTGAACAAAGATAATGTTCTTCCTTTAAATCCTCTATTGATTCTTTGTCCACCCAAGGCTTGTTGTCCAACACACGCGCTCATTTGGGCATAATTCAAAATATTTCCTCTAGCCCCTGATCTAGCCATTATTATTGTTGGGTTATTTTCTGATGCGCTGCCCGCAACTAATTCTCCGATCTTGTTTCTAACTTTATTCAACAGTTCTAAAATTCTTGCTTCCAGTGTTTCTCTAATAGTCTTACCAGGCAATGCTTCTAATTCACCTTTAGCATATCTATCAATTAATTCTACCACGTTCTTATGGGTTATATTTACTAATTCTTTTATCTTCTCCTTCATTTCATGCGGTATATCAGTATCAGACAGTCCTGTTGTGAATCCTTTTTTAGATAGCACTTTTATTCCTAGTCTAAATAAATTATTCATTAGTTTTAGAGTTTCATCCTTTCCATATTTTCTATAACATTCTCTTAAAAGTTCTCCATTGTTTTCTCCTATTGTATTCTGATCAATGAAGCCGTACATCAATTTCCCGTTCTTGATCTGCAGGTATTTTTCTCCTTTCTTATTTATCCCTATGAAATTAAAATCTTTAGGCAGTAATCTGCTAAATAATTCACCACCACTTATTTTCTCTTTATCAAAAGTAATGTTATCAATACCAATTGAAGTAAGAAGTTCTATAGCTTCTTCTTTATTTAATGTTATATTCTTTGTCAGAAGATAATTTCCAGTAATGCTGTCTTCTACACAACCTATAATATTGTATCCATTCTTCGGGGTAATTATTTGGGTCTGTACTTGCATTAAAATATCTGCTTCTGCCCTTGCTTCTTCGGTCTGAGGAATATGTAAATTCATCTCGTCGCCGTCAAAATCCGCGTTATATGGGTTACACACGCTCGGATTTAATCTAAATGATTTTCCAGGTAATACTTTAATCTTATGGCACATTATACTCATTCTGTGTAAGCTTGGTTGTCTGTTGAATATAGCTACATCACCATCAATCAAATGCCTTTCAACAACATAACCATCCTTTAATTCTGTTATTATCTGTTCCTTTGTGTCTTCAGTAATCTTTTTTTTCTTTCCGTCAGGAGATATTACATAATTAGTACCGGGGTAACTCTTCGGACCCTTTTTTATTAACTCAATTAACCATTCTTTATTCCATTCATTCACTCTTTCTGGAATTGTAAGTTCAGTTGCAACACCCTTTGGAATTCCAACTTCATTGAAATTTATTCTTGGATCAGGACTTATCACAGTTCTCGCTGCATAATTCACTCTTTTACCAGCTAGATTATGTCTAAACCTTCCTTCTTTGCTTTTTATTCTTTCTACTAAGGTCTTCAACGCTTGCCCACTTCTATGTCTTGCAGGGGGTATTTGTGTTATCGTATTGTCAAGATATGTGGTAACATGATACTGTAATAAATCCCATAGATCTTCGATAATAATTTCAGGTGCACCTGCATTTATGTTCTCAAACAATCTCTGATTTATTCGAACAATATCGCCCAGCTTATGTGTTAAATCATCCTCGCTTCTTTCTCCACTTTCTAAGGTAATGGAAGGTCTCATTGTAACTGGAGGAATAGGCAATAAAGTTAGGATGCACCATTCTGGTCTTGCATATTTTGAATTTAATCCAAGAAGTTCTGCGTCTCTTTCAGAAATCTTTGCGTGCCTAAATCTTATCTCGATTGGCGTTAACCTTTTATCATTCTCCATAAATGTAGTTGGCTTCTCTATTTTTATATTAAATTGCTTGCTACCACAGTGGGGACACTTTTTCGAGCCCTTCACATCAATTAATATTTTCTTGACAAGTTTCCTTTTCCCATAAAAATTCTTCTCTTTGTCAAGTTTCTCAAGATATTCATAATATTTAGCAGCTGTAACCTCATCAAGCAGTATCTTATTACACTCTCTACAAACACCTTTCAAGAAGGTTCTGATAACATCAGAATAAAGAACATGGATCACAGGTCTCGCTAATTCTATATGCCCAAAATGACCCATACATTCCTTTAACTTGCTTCCGCACGTCTTACATCTTAAACCTGGATCTATAACACCAAGTCTTATGTCCATCAATCCACCATCTACAGGATAGCCTTCTTTGTCATAAAGTTCTGCCGTTACGATTTTTGCAGAAGAAATCTTCTCAATCTCCTCCGGACTAACTAAACTGAAAAATATGCCTTTTACTTTTTTGTATATATAGTCTACCATTTTAGTATTTATTTGTTAATTTTAATCTTGGGAATACACACAATGCCTTTAATTCATCCATCAGCAATTTAAATGCATAGGAAATTTCTATGGCGCTTATCTCCACGTTGCCTCCGCATTTCGGACAATATTTATTATTTCTGTAAGAATCATAAACAGCCAATAACCCACATTCATTACATATGTGGATTACAGTTTTATCCGAATCAAATCTTTCTTTCAACAATAATGAAGCGCCATGTGCAACAAAACAATCCTTCTCCATTTCTCCCAATCTTAAACCCCCGCCCTTTGCCCTTCCTTCTATAGGCTGTCTTGTTAATAATTGTATTCTTCCCGAAGCTCTTGCATGTAATTTATTTGCCACCATATGCTTCAGTTTCATATAAAACATATTTCCGACATATATCTTAGCTTCAAACTCTTCTCCGGTAACTCCATTGTACATCCTTTCAGTACCACTTTCTCTGAATCCAAGCTCAAGTAATAATTTTCTTAAACTTTCCTCACCCTCAGAATTGAAAATAGATCCATTGATAGTTCTACCGCTCAAAGCTCCCACTTTACCAGCTAATATCTCTATCAAATGGCTTACTGTCATTCTGCTTGGTATCGAATGTGGTGAAAATATTATATCAGGTACTATTCCTGAAGCTGTGAATGGCATATCTTCCTGCGGGACTATTAATCCTATTACACCCTTTTGTCCGTGTCTTGATGCAAACTTATCCCCAACCTCTGGAATTCTCAAATGTCTTAATCTAGCCTGGACAAATCTATTTCCTTCCTCATTCTCAGTAATGGTAACAAAATCGACTACACCTTCCTCTCCGTGTCTAACAACAGCTGAGCTCTCTCTTCTCTTGCTTGCCGCAATACTAAATTCATCAAGTTCTCCCAAGAATCTTGGTGGACTTGTCTTCCCGATAAGAACATCTTCTTCCCTCACACAAGCCCCAGGATAAATTATCCCATCCTCCTCAAGTAATCTGTAATCATGCTCGCTCTTGTATCCTTTAACTTCTTTATTTGGTATACCTATCTCATCCACTAATCCGCCGCTATATCGTAGTTCTTCTACAATATAAGGTCTGAAATACGTACTTCTCGCAAGCCCTCTTTCGACTGAACCTTTATTCAGTACAATAGAATCACCCATATTATATCCTTCATAACTCATCAAGGCAATTACAATATTCTGTCCTGCTGGATGGCTTTTCTGATTTGATAAATCATAAGTAAAAGATCTTACAATTGGATTCTGAGGATTATGTAATACGCTGATATCGGTATCTACTCTAACAAGATAATTGCTTGCATAAAATCCTAATGCTTGCTTCTGTGTTTTACTTCCTCTATTCAACCTAGAACTCTGACCAAAGTTGGCATAAGGAACAAAAGAAGTAGTCAACCCCAAAATCGAAATCGGGTTAATTTCTAAATGTGTATGATCTTTAGTAATCTCTTCCTCATTTAATGTAATATAAGCATTCTCTTCTTCTGCTGCATCCAGATATTCAATTATACCTTGTTCAATTAGGTCGCTCCATTTAAGCTCATTGTTATTTAATTTTTTGATATGTTCCTCATTCAGTTTACTTTTTCCGTTCTCAATAACGATCAAAGGTCTTCTTGCTCTTCCATTACTTGTCTCAATATAAATTTCATTCAACATCTCATTAAAATACACATTTATGGTAGCAGGTAATTTTCCATTGCACCTGTTTTCTTTTATTTTCTTGGTAATATTGCTTGGATTATCTACATTCCCTACAAATTTATCATTTAAGTAAACATCAATCATTTTTCTTTGTCTTTAATCCTGATCCCTCCAAGGTTTTCAAAATCTTTTGTTCGTCAACATCAGATTGCGATATATCACAAAGCAATGCTAAATTTTTTCTTAATCCTATGGAAGTACCTTCTGGTGTCTCTATTACACAAAGTCTTCCCCAATGTGTGGGATGCAATGCTCTAGCTGCAAAATTTTCTTGAGCACTGCTCAATAAACTTACAACCCTCTGTAGATGAGACATCGAAGACAAGAAATTAGTCCTGTCCATATTCTGGCTTAATCCTTTTCTTCCGCCGACCCAAACTCCTGTAGACATTGCACTGTTAATTCTTGAAGTAAGAAGTTTATCTCTGATAATTATCTTTATACTCTGGAATTTTCCTCTTTTAACTAGTCTCTGGAAATTATAGAGTATGTCATTGACTAAAGCCCTGAGATTTACCCTGAATAAATCTGCAAGTAGATCGCCGCTCAGTCTTAATCTTTTATGCATATAATGATCTTTATCCTGATTGTCTATATCATCCTTTGTTATCATCAAGAATCTCTTTATTATTTTACAAAGATTTACAGCCTTGTAATATCTGCCACGAGATTCAATTCCAAGATGAGGTAACAAATATTTATCCAGGTTTTCTTTTATCTTCTCATATTTTGTCTCTTTCTGCTGCATTATTCCAGCTTTCTTTGCAAGATATTCCATTGCATCTTCTTCTGTCTTGAGATCCATGCTTTCATAAAGATTTATGAAAACATCATCATACTGCTTCTCTTCAGAGATTGTGCCAACAATCTCACTATCTTTAGTCATGCCCAAGGCCTTTATCACAGCGATTATTGGCATCCTTTTAAACCTTGTAAAACTTATATAAATCAGCCCGTCTTTGGTCTGCTCTATGGTGTGCGGAACTCTGTAGCTTCCTTTTTCAGAAAATATTTTACCTACAAATTTACTTGGTCCAGCACTGCTTCTCTCTACAAATAATTTGTTTGCTGCTAAGTCTTCCACTATAATTAAAACTCTTTCATTGCCATTTAGAATAAAATAACCACCGGGATCTTGTGGATCTTCATGTTTTGATATTAATTCTTCCTCTTTTAATCCAAATAGATGGCAATATTTGCTCTTTAACATTATAGGAATTCTTCCAATCTGTGTTGAGAAGCTTTCTCTTTGCACCCCATCCACATGTGCACTTATATCTAATGATATCGGTGCGCTATAAGTCAAGGCCCTTAATCTTGCCTCCATCGGATAAATATCTCTCTTACTCCCATCTGCCTCTATCATCATTGGTTTGATTATACTAATTTTCTCTAATTTAATTCTAAAATCTTCCATCTCAGGTGGTATAACTGTAGGAATTACGTCACCAATCTCTTTTACTATGTCTTGCATTCTAAGTTCGATAAAATTATTAAAAGATTTCTTATTAGCTTCAATTAAGGAATTCTCTTCAAAGTATTTTTTAATTAATAAATTTTTATCAAATTTCATTCTATCACAACTCTAAAAAAAATAGATTTTCCTTGAACGGGACTTTTTCTTGTGATCTTAATTATATCGCCTGACTTCACATCTAGATTCTTGAGTGTTGGATCTTTCACTCTGATCTGGGGTATTTGCTTCTTCGAAATGTTGTATTTAATCAGAAGTTCTTCTACTTCTTTTTCTGTCATTATTACATGCTTCGGCACTAAAAAATGATCTTCAATCTTAATTTCCTTTTCAGCCATTTTCTTTAATTATTTCGGGCCGGATGGGACTTTCATTCAAAAGGCATTAGCCTCTTTCTGATTTTTGAACCCACGACCCCTTGGTTTCATCACTTTGTTCTGGCATAAAAGCATCACCATATTTTCAAGTGCTCTAGCCAGCCTGAGCTACCGGCCCATGCGCCCTAGGCGGGAGTCGAACCCGCGTCGCAGCCGATCTATGGGCCTTTCTTATGATCATCAAGCCCGTGACAGGGCTGTATCCTAACCGCTAGACTACTAGGGCAAAATCTAGCAATCTTTCTATCTCGGTTATCAATGAAATATACTTGTTATAGCCAAGATTGACACTACTGTCTGGGTTAAGAAAGATTGCTTCATCTAAGTTTTGAGCCTCGGAACTAATATTTAAATCTTTCTATTAAAAGAAATACTCCTCTAAGTACCTACTTTCACCTTTTCTTATTATCATATAGTCATTCTTACTTATAAATATTTCTATGTTAAAAAAT
>CAYIFT010000031.1:0-3189 GCA_964362765.1 Candidatus Woesearchaeota archaeon
GAAGTTTATAAATGCATCTGACTTCTGCTTTGCATTATTTGACAGAGACTACAAACCCTTCAAGAAATTTTCATTTTTTTATTCTCCCATCAAAATTCATGAATATAAGGCATGCGGCAAGCCAGTAATTGCGAGCGATTTTGGAAATCTTAGGGATTTAGTGAAGAATAGAATTAATGGAGTATTGGTTAATGAAAAGGATGCTGACAGCGTTATAAAGGGCATTAGAACCTTAATGGAAAATAAATCTTTAGTGAAGAAGATAGAAGAGAATAATAGAAAAGAAGTCCTTATGAAATATAATTGGGATGTTATTAATAAAATGGTTTTGAAAGAACTAGATATAGTTCATTAATCATTTGAAAAGGCTTTTTGTAAAAGATAATAAAAATCCCAGCGAGTACGGAATATTCTGCATGTAGCTTATTAAAGGTTTAAAGAATGAGTATCTTCTATTTGGATGACCCTTTGCTTTGAAAAATATATTTAATGTACTTAATAGTATAGGTAATGGGTGCAAAATTAAAAGCAGCAACATTCTGATGTCAATAATAGATGCGATTATTACAATAAAAGGCAATAAGAAGTAAGATATTTTGCAGAGCTGTTTTCTATCTGTTTTTGCTGTGTCAAAATTCAATTTTCCGAATTTGAAGCTGTATTTTATCAATTTTTTAGGATTGTCGCGCCACTTATGCCACCAAATTGCTTTTGGCTCATAAACAATTTTATAACCCTTATTAAGAAGTTCCTTGTTGAAAAAGGTGTCGACTGCCCAGCCTGCTTTTGGATTAAAACCACCCACCTTATCATAAGCTTCTTTCAAAAATGTGCGTGGAAGAATTCTTCCTTCGTTTATTTCTTTTTCGATTCTTTTTACGTCATCGTATCTTAATGTCCATATTACATCACGATATTTTGATATTGCAGAGTTAGAAAGCCATATCCTTAATTTTCCGACTACACCCGCAATATTTCCCCTTAAATTTTTTACAGTTAATTCTAAGTAATCAGGAGCAAGTTTGCCATTAGCATCAGCCATATAAATTATAGAGCCTGTAGAGCGATTAATAGCGTCTATATAGAATTCAGTTGCCCATCTTCCTGGTTTATATGGATTATTGAAGTATTTTATAAATTTGTACTTTTTAGCATAAGATTTTGCTAGTTCCATGCTGCCATCTGTTGAATCACTATCTATTAGAATTACTTCTTTATTCTTATAGGTTTGTTTAATAAAAGAGTCTAGAGTTTCCTTTAATTCGTTTATTTCATTTCTGAATGGGCAGATTATCGAGACTTTTGGTTGTGGCATTTTATTCTAGTTAAAATAGATCATTTTTTAAATATATTGTAGGTTAGAATTTATAAATCAGTTTTTTAATTTATCTTTTTTAACTTGTTCTTTAAAAAGTGTATAACAGAACATTAAGAAGCCAATAGTTTCCTTCTGCAGTGTTTCGTGTGGAATACAATTAAGTACCGTACGTAGAATATAATTACCATAAATATTATTTTCACGTTCTATATCATCAAGCAAATCTTCCGATGCTGTAATAAGGCTATTAACTGATAAATGGTATTCAGAATTAACTTTTCTTAATGTATCTTCTTCAATAATTGGCATTCTTGAGCCATTCTTTTTAGCCTGTTTTTTTAAAATCATATAGCTTAAGATTGAACAATCAACAAGATTGTATACAAGTTCTCTAGGATATCTGTTTGAAAGACCAACAAGAGCGGCTGAAGAAACTGCTGTATAATATGGGTTTTCTTTTTTTATTTCAGCAGACCAAGTACGACGGATTGTTCTTAATGGTTCATTCGCTGGATCTTGTTCACATAAGGATTGCATTGATCTAGCAAATTCTAACAATACAGATTCTTCAAGTACTGGAATTTCTGGTTTATATAATATGGGCGATGTCATTTTGTAATTATTTTAACTACTATTGAGATGTAATAATCAAAAGGTTTAAATACTTTACTAATGTTAATTTTTTTAATTAATCATATAAATAAGTTATTATGAACTGACTACAATGGTAGCAATAAATAAGGTTCTTTACATAGGATATGGGTTTAATGGGGAACCTGGACTTGACTCATTATTAAAAGAGGGCTCTTTTAATATTGTTGGCGTGGTAACCCCGCCCCTACTAGTTAGTCGGCTTACATATCGTATAAATTTAGATCCTCTACCAGTTGAAATCCTTGCGGAAAAAAATGGCCTACTGATAACACGAACAAATTCTGAAGATGAAATTCATAAGATTATTAATCGAACAGAACCAGCGTCTGTTATTACATGTTTCTATAACATATCTTTTTCTCCTGTGATCTTAGATTCGGGTCCTTCTTTTTATAATATACATCATGGAGATATTCCTCATTGGAAAGGCACCAGCAGCTCTGAATGGGCAATTGCAAGTGGCAGAAATGAGGTTTATATCACTCTTCATGAAACTGTTCCAAGAATTGATAGCGGAGATATTGTATGGCAGTACAAGATTACTATCACAGATGATGAAGACATTAATGATATGAGAAAAAAAATGAATAATATTCTTAGATTAGATTTGGGAAGAGTTTATGCTAAAGTTTTAAATCCTGAAAAATATCCTGAACTTGACAGGATTGTTTATAGAAGAAAACTAAAAGGAGAAGAAAGTTATACATGTTCTATCCGTGAGACAGATTCGGAAATAGACTGGAGAAAACCCGCAAGAGAAATTTATAATCTCGTAAGAGCATTATGTAATGAAGAATTATCTCCAGCATATACTTTTGTAGATGGTAAACAACTTCGTATCTGGTCAGCTAAATTAGTCCCCACTTCGAGAAATTATACTACAAGGGTAGGTGATAATATTTATTCATGTCATATTCCTGGCAAACCAGTCATTCGTGGCGAGGAGGGTGTTGAAGTACTCACAGGTGATTTGGAACATAGCATTCTTCTTAAGGAAGTGGAATTTAATGGAAAAAGAATGCCTGCTAAAGAAGCGATACGTTCTGTGAGATTTACTTTGGGCATTACCAAACTAGAACTCCTTAGACAGAATGAGATACTTGAAGCGCGAGTCAAAGCACTGGAAGAAAAACTAGGAGAAAGATAATGAGAAAGATAATGATTAAGGCTGTACTTTTTGATCTTTTTGGAACTTTAGCTACAGGCTTTTGTGACCC
>CAYIFT010000031.1:3289-8430 GCA_964362765.1 Candidatus Woesearchaeota archaeon
TTAAGGCTGTACTTTTTGATCTTTTTGGAACTTTAGCTACAGGCTTTTGTGACCCCGAGCAGAGAATTATAGAAAGATTTAATCTTACCTACGAATATAAATTTGTTGAAAATTATGTTTGCGGAACAAAATTCCAAGATATGGATTCTTACATACAGACCATTTTACATGGTTTAAAACTACCGAATACGCTTGAAACAAGGAAAACTCTTGAAGCTATCTTTGAGAAAGAATCTGCTCTTGACAAAATAAAACCAGAAGTTTCTGAATTATTAAAGGGGTTGAAAAATAGGGGTTATAAATTAGGTATGATTTCAAACATTCCTAACCCACATTTTGATCATCCTGAAAAATGTGGCATAAAAAAATATTTTGATGTTATAGTTTACTCTTATGAAGTTGGCATGACAAAGTCAAATCCCGAAATTTTCACTTTGGCACTTTCTTCGTTACATGTTGAACCTTCGGAAGCAGTTATGGTTGGAGATTCTATGAATTCAGATATACGTCCAGCAGAAGCCTTAGGCATTAAGGGCATCCTTTTTGATCCAAATAATAAAAATCCAACCTACGCTAGTAGGATAACTACTCTCTTGGAATTGGAAGGTTTTCTTTAAATGCTTTTATTTAGGTGACAATAAATCAATGCTTTAGTTATAGCTGAAGATTGTATATTCCTTTTTTGCTTCATTTCCGTTTTATTATAGATTAATTCTGTTGCATTTTTAATTAATAATTCTAATTCATTTTCTGCTACTAAAACTATTCTTTCATGTTCAGCGGTTTCTTTGCCTTCATAAGCAAGAACTTTATTTTTATTAGGAATTTCGAATTCTGTTAGTAAAGCGTATTGTGAGTTATCATCATCGGTTGCTAATGATAGATAATTAAAGCTATTAAAATTGATATCAGGACCAACTTCTTCATGTAACTCTTTTACTAATGTAGAGCGAATGAATGTGGATATATTATGGGTATCTTCAAATTCACAAAAGCCTTGCGGAATAAATTCGAGCTTTCCTCTGTCTATATCATTTGATTTTCTTATTGCCATTAGGAAGTGTTTTTGGCCATCTAAAGCGATATAAGACAAGTTAGCAACGCAGAAAGGAAATATCTTATCATTATCATTTAATTTTATGCCATTGCTTATGCATCTCGCAATGTATCTATGAACTGAGTACTGCATTGGAAATAAAGCTATTCTTACTAATTTACCTTCTTGTCTGAGGCTACTTACACCTGTAATTCTACCATCGTATTTTCCAGGTGATTTTTTCCATTCTATTTGGGATCTTCTTAATAATTCTGGAGAGAATTGGTGATCTTTTAAAGAAAAGGCGATGCTATCAAAATCTTCAGTAATAATACTGTATCCCTTACCTGGTTTTATGCTGTCTAATAATCTTTTATCCATGTTGTATAAATTTTTCGAAGTCTTCTTTATCTTTTGAAGAAGTAATATGGTATGCTTTTTTCTTTGCCTGAACACCAACTAACTTCTTACCTTCATTTAATCTATCTACATAAGCATCAACAATTTCGTACTGACCTCTCTTACTTACCATTAATTTTTTGCAATAATTTATGAAATCTGGTTTTTGTACATCCATTCCGTATGCAAGATATTCATGCATTGTCTTTGGGGTGCCGTCATTTAAGTTTATTGCGGTAATAAAATCACCTTCTAATTTGAATGAACCGCAGTTTATCCATGGAATACCCTTAGCTAGAACTATTGTGGAATCTGATTTTGTCTGCTGATGTTTTTGAATAACATAATTCATATCCTCCACAAAAATAAAATCTGGTAAAAGTATAATGAAATCATCATCGATTTCTTTTTCTGCGCTTATTATTGTACTTGGCAAACCCAGCATTTCTTCTTCCTTTTGAGTGATGCAGACCGCATTGAAATCTTTTGCATTCTTTTCTATATAATCTTCAATCATCTCAGCTTTGTAGCCATTAACAAGAATAATGTCTTTAACTTTTAGCTTTTTTAAGGTTTGAAGTGTGCAGTAAAGTAATGGTTTGCCTGCTACTTCTACTAGTGGTTTTGGAATTTCTTCTGTATAAGGCCTTAATCTAGTACCTTTACCGCCTGCAGGAATTACACATTTTAGAACCATTTTAACTAGCTAAATATAAGAAAATTTATAAATTTTTACTATTAAGATAGAATTAAGATGACTAAGAAATCAATAAAGATATGCTGTGGAGCATTGGTGTTGAATGATGATGAGAAAGCACTACTTGTTAGATTGAATAAAACTTCAGAACTCGGAGAAAGATGGTCTGTGCCGATGAGTATTGCTAATTATGGTGAGAAGATAGAAGATTCTATTATGAACTTTATGGAGAAAGAATATGGCGTTAAAATTCAGATATTGAAAGTGATTGGTTTTATAGATGAAATAAAATCTGATGAGCATATACATAAGATATATTTTTTATGCAGAATTCTGAATGGTAATTTTAATTTAAAGAGTAATAAAGATTATGCTGAATTTAAATGGTTTAATGCTAAAGATATTCCAGATGACGCATCGATAAATGATGTATTACTACCACTTTATATCTTGAAATATATTACTATTGGAGATTATAATGAAAGGGTTGATAAGATAAGGATGAAAAAATGATCAAGAAAATTAAAGGCGTGGTATTTGATAATGGTGGGGTATTTATTTCTGGAGATAGATTTGTATCAGAAAATATGTGCAAGGTATTTAATATTCCTATGGCTAGATTATCTGAAATATTAAAACAAACTTTGCCTGATTTTCAAAAGGGAATAATATCTCATGAAGAATTTTGGAGAAGATTTGAAAAAGTAAGCGGTTTAAAACTACCACCTAACTATCTCGATTTATGGACAACGGATTTTCATAAGGAAGCACATGTAAGTGATGAAATGATGGACCTTATAAGAGAACTAAAAAGCAAGGGTATGCCTGTTATAATGCATTCTAATACAATTCCACCGCATGCAGAATTTATGTGGAGAGTCGGTGTTTTTAAGGAATTTAATGTTGTATTTAATTCGTGTGATATGAATGAGAGAAAACCAGATCCTGCTTTTTATCAGAAATTATTTGACAAAGTAAAGGCTAAACCTGAAGAATTATTATATGTTGAAGATAATCCTGAGTTTATGGAATATCAAAGAAAGATAGGATTAAATCTTATTGAATTTAAATCTTTGAAACAATTAAGAGAAGATTTGAAGAGGTATGGAGTTCTTTAGGTATTTAATTTTGGTGAAGTAACCCAACAAGATTTTCCATACATCTTTCTTGAAAATCAGGTCTTGAATTATCACAATGGAGCCCCAGCATTCCAAAAGAAATTGCAGCATCTACATACTTTTTAACATCGTCTACATATACTGTTTCTTCTTTTAAAGTGCTTAATTTTCTTAATGAAATATCGAATAATCTTGGATGTGGTTTCTTTTCACCAGCATCTGGATGGAAAGTACAAACAACTACTTCTTTTCCTAAGGCTTCTTCTAAATTATACAATCTTTTCATACCTTCCCAATGTAGTGGATTTGTGCTAGAAAGTACACCTTGTTTAATACCTTCTTCACGAGAAGCCCTTATGTAATATACAATGTCTTCATTTAAAGTAAATATGTCACTCCATGCTTCTGCAAATTCATCAAAAGACATATCTAAACCAAGCTCTCTTTTTACATTTTCATAGAATGTTCTAGAATTAATATGACCTAAATTGTAGGGTTCTACTAATCCTTTATTGTATTCTTTGCCTTCAGCAGCACCACCAAATAAGGTTGCAGAGATTTCTTCTTGTGTTTTACCACAACGAGCAGCTAGTTTTCTGTCTGTTTTACCTTGATCAAAAGTATATATAACTCCACCAGCATCCCATAAAACTGCGTGTGCTTTATTCATTTTAATGTTCTGTAATTTCAGAATGTGCTAATAAATAATTTTTAATATCACACTTAGTTCTTGGCGGCATTATTTGTGAGTATTTTTCTACAAAGGAACTGAGTTCGTGTTCTGGAACTAAGAAATGCCCTGAGTGTTCTCCACCATATTTCTTACCTTTTTTAAAACCTTCTTGTAATTCTTCTGCAGTTGTTTTAACTTCTAATGAAAAATCAACTGAATAATCGTGAGTTCTTGGAATACGTATTAAGTTTATTAAATCTGAAGATACAATTCTGTCTTTTGGTAATCCAATTTCTTCCTCGAATTCTCTTTCGAAATCTTTATAGAAGAGAAATGATTCCCCTAATGATCTATTTGTTAACATTGTGGGATCTAAATAACCAGCAGGAGGCGTTTCTAGTTTTCCACCAATGTCTGTTACTTTTGTTGTATCTCTGGTGGCAAATACATAAGTACGCTCTCCGGTTTTTTGATTGATGAAATAAGTAAAACCAGCTGTTCCTATGCCCCATATTAATTCTGGAGAATTAATTTTTTTAGCTCCGTTGTAATGTTTCCAATCTGTAAGACCTAAGTTTAATCCGATATCACCATTTACTCTTTCGTGACTTAAAACTCTTACAAATTTATTATTAAGTGGTTCTCTGCCAGATGCTCTGTCCTTTGCTATTTCTTTTTCCCATTCTTTTTCTATTGCTTCTTCTAAATCTGATGAAAGTAGTCTATGTTCAGGAGAAAAGCTGGCAACATAAACTCTGCCTTTCTTTGTTAATTCTTCACATCCATGATCAGAACATAATTCTGAAATTCTAGTATAGTCATCAAGTTTCATAAATCTATTACTATTAATTAGTGGTATATAAATCTTTCGAAATAAAAGGTTCATTTCAATAAGCAAATTTTATAAACTTAACATTTTGGTAATAAATTACTTGAGGGGGTTCTGATATGAAAAAACCTAGGGTTGACATAATAGAAATAAAACCTGCACATGAGGATGAAAGAGAGTATATTACAAATATTGTTTTAATATGAAAAATAAAATTATAGAAGAGGATATCAGAAATATTTGCAATGATCTTAAGAGTTATCATAGCAGATTTGAAGGCCAGACATTTTTGGTTACTGGAGGAGCTGGATTTTTAGGAAAATATTTAGTTTTAACATTAGATTATTTAAATAAGAATATTCTTAATAGACCATGTAAAGTAATAATTT
>CAYIFT010000032.1:0-1331 GCA_964362765.1 Candidatus Woesearchaeota archaeon
ACTTGGTGTTTATTTGTTTGATAAACTCAGATCACCAGTTATTAGGGATAATGCATTATGTGTTCTTTCAAGAGATAACATTCCTGTTAGAATAGCGGATATTCTCGTTGAGAAAGAGCCGGGCATAAGTGGTGGTAGTGTTCTTAAGTCTCTTGAAGAAGAGATAAAAAAGATTATTAGTAGTTAACCATAACCTCTACGTCTTTGCCAAATATCTTTCTTAAGTCTTCAAATATCTTCTCTTTTATGAACACCTTTTTAGGCATCTTGATATTTGCTACTGCTTTTTCTAATTCAATTAAATTGCTATCCAAGATACTGCCTAATCCGCCTTCGGGTGTTATCTGGGCTTTACTGATCTTCTTGTCTTCTGAGTTTATATCATCAATAATATATGCTACTTCATCTAATAAATAAACTTCCCCGAATTTTTCTCCATGCTTAATTCTTAGTTTTGCTCTTTCTAATTCTATAGTTTTCTTTCTTTGAATATGCTCGATTAATGATCTTATGAAAAAAGCGTTTTCTCTCATTATCTTCTCTGCTTCCTGCTTTGTTAACTTATTGTATTCATTCTTTATTTTTATGACATCTTTCAATATCTTAAGGTAAGACTTAGGGAATATACCCTTATCGCATAATTTTTTGAAACCAGCTTCAACATTATTGCTCTTTGTATTTTCTAATTTTAAAACATCTTCTACAATCTGAATGGTGCTGTCATAGAAATCATTAACTTTCTTTTTCTCTGTTCTTTTTTCGATATCACTAAATAATTTGTTGATTCTTTTTAGATATTCATTTATTTCGTTAGTTAATTCATCTACTTCTTTGCCTTTAATTTCCTTGATTTTTGCATGCTCAATGTCTTTAAAAGTTCTTACTGCTTTTGCAAGAATATCGACATATTTCTTCTCGAGCATCTTTTCTTTCTTAACAAAAATATCTTCCATCATCTGAATAGTTTCTCGAGGGGTAGTGGGAGGAATTCCATACAGCATTAAAGCTGCCTGGCTAGGATTCAGGGCTGCGTAATAAAGATCTTCGGCTACAATACTTAATAATCTTCCTTTAGCTCTTTCTAATAATCTGTCTCCTAGATCCTTATGCATGTCAATAGCTTCAGGAGAAGGCCTGATTCTTCCCATATTTAACAATAATTTCCACGGCATGAAAACTCCTCGATCGTATAAAGGAATTCCATCTCTTAAGAAAGTGAATATGACTGGAGAGGCTTCTTTGATTGCTTCCCAGAAGTCTGTTAAAATATAAACTTGGATATGAAATTCTTTTTTTACTCCTGCAATTGCTGCTGCATCATAACCAATAGT
>CAYIFT010000032.1:1431-8301 GCA_964362765.1 Candidatus Woesearchaeota archaeon
ATAAGCTGCAGAATTTCATATTTTGCATCGAAACAGCTCTCTCTTAATTCCGACATCAACATTACCTGTGGTCTGATATCTTTATCAATTTCCTCAGCAAATTTATCCATTATTTTAAGCAACTTATCTTTTAATTCGAATTTAGTCATCTTTTTAACATCAGAATCATCAACAAGAAAAAGCACATCGATGTTTTTGCTTTCCTTTTTTTCAGGAGGCAACAAGGCAATTCCTAGAACGTATTCTTCGAATTTTTCAAGAATTTTAGCTTTGAATTTGTCTAATTTACTTTTTATTTGATCGAGCTTTTTCTTGAGCTCTTCCTTGAATTCTTCGTCTAATTTAGGTGCATCTGGTGGAATCTCTGAAATTTGCTTCTCTTCTGCCTTAATGTCCTTGTTTTCGTCTTCCATGAATAGTAAGTCAAGAATATCGTTTTTAAAGCTTTCCCTGACCTTTGTTTATAAATATTTCTAAATAGATTTATAAATTTAGTTAAATAATGTTTTATTATGAAGTTAGCTAATGCATTAACGATTGTCTTATTCACAATTATCTTATCCAGTGGTGTATTTGGTGCATTGAATATACCATCAGATCTTGATATCGGAAGTTCTGATGTGGATAAATTTGCAAATAACGGGACTGTTTCTGCGGTAACAAAGACTTTTACCTTAAGTGTTTCTAATTTATTGATAAACGCAAGCTATGATGTTAACTATATTTTTACACCAGCAAATGGGTTTTTGTCAAACAATATTAATATATTAAATATACCAGATACTATAAATGGAACTGCTGGTTCTACTTCTGGCAATTTTATTTTGACAGCTAGTGTAACAGTACCAGAGGATTTTAGTTCTGTAAACGAAGATCTTGATGAGACTAGTTTTAACATTGGTACCTTAAAGATAACATTTCCAAGTGTAACAAACATTACAACAAATACGCCGATTAGTAATCTTCCATCAAGCGATACGAATAGTAATGAGATGCAGTTAAGCTTACAAATAGAAAATGGCTTATCATTACCGTCTTTAAAATTAAATGTTGGATCTTCTGAAACTAGCGTAAGCCAAGGAAGCACAATTACTGTACATGCTGGTGATAATGTGGAATTAGTATTTACTGTGAAGAACAGATTTAGCAGCAATTCTGATGCTGATTTCAACAGTGTAAATATCAAGGTTAACAGCGATGATTTAAATATTGATGAGGATGAGGATATTACAGATTTAGGTGCTGATGAGGAAAAGCTAAAGGGCATAGATTTTGATGTTGATGATGAAGAAACAGGCACTTTTGATGTGGACGTTGATGTTAAAGGCACTGACGAATTCGGCGGACTGCATGGATTTGAATATGATTTCAAGATTAAGGTAGAGGCTTCAGTAGTTAGCAATGAGGAAGAGGGTGAAGGGGAAGAAATTCCTGATACTGATAATGATGGAGTAAGCGACCTTGATGATTTTTGTCCAAATACATTTGCGCAGTGTGCTGTAGACAACACAGGATGTGAGTTAGATACTGATAATGATGGAATATGCAATTCCCTTGACTCAACCCCAGGAACAGAACCACAACAGACTGTACAGAATATTAATACACAACAATCATCAAACAATGAGCCTGAAGATGAAGAAACAAAGAAGGAGAAGACTGAAAGTACTTCGACAGGAACTGATGGATTTATCCCTTTCATAATAGGCTTTATAATTGGACTGATATTGACTGCTGCTTTCTTTATTCTGATAAGATCATAAAGATGACTAATTTAGAAGATAAAATTGAACTATGTAGTGGAAGAATAACAAAAGAAGAGATAATAAAATATCAAGAGATACGCAGGCGCTATTCAAGGATGCAGTCTATTGCTGCGTACTTCGGATTTGTATCTGGATTCGGTATTCAAGAAATTCTGCTTGCTGCGGCAGGGGGAAGCGGGGATATAGAACCTCATTTTTACAATCTGTTAAGGTCATTAGCCCCTGGTTTGGGTTTTGCATTAATAGCGAGAAGTTTTGGTGTCTTTATGACAGATCGATTCTCGAAAGCAAGTTCGTCATTCTCTCATTATATTTTGTCCTCAATAAAAAGGAAAAAATCTGATAAAATATACCATCTAAGAAGATCTTCAGAACTTACATATGATATAGTAGAGAAACATAGAATGCATGCAAAGATTGAATTGCTTGAAGGAAATTATGAAAAAGCCTTAGAGGAATATCTTTTGATGTTTTCTATACTAAAGGATGTTAATATTAAGAGATCGTTAGTAGATCGATTAATTTCAAAAACGATAGATTATTTCTTGGTGCATCCACATAAAAATTTATTCTACAAGATAACCACTGCTTTCAAACCGAAATTTGAGGATTGTATGAACTTTGCAGATTTTAATGCTGCGATGACAGGCAGATTTGACAATGTAAGAAAAGCTTTGTTTAAGGCGCTTGAAACAAAGGAGGGTTCTCAAATTGGACCTAGATTGTTAATAGCTGAGTTTCTTGATAATTCCGGTCATAAGTATGAAGCGGGTAAATTATTTAAAGAATCACTTGAAGATATATTAAAAAATCCTGATACTAATCTTGTTCCATTTGGTAAATCTAGACATGAAATCTTAACTGATAAGTATTCTTTTGTAATTAAACGTTATGATTCTGGAGATGCTGCTGCAAGAGAATATTACTTAACTCATCATGTCAGAGATATACTCTCAAAATATGCTGCTGCGAGAGGTTTAGATGAAGATAATGTAAAAACTGCAAATACTTTATCATTTATTGAACATAAAGACGGAAAATTCTATTTAGTAATAAAAAGAAAAAGGATGAATGATGCTGAGAGAGAATTAGACTTAATTGATGAAAATTCGAGAGATATTGTGTTAAAGAATATCCTAAATAATCTAGCTACTGTAACTACTCTAGTTACACCGTTGATTAAAACTGAAGAGTTCAAAGGATTTGTTCATCCCCATGATTATATGAAAGAAGTTGATAGAAGACTTATATCTAGAATTGGGAATAACGGAATCTATTTACAAAGATTTTTATCACAATACGAAGGATTAGCAAAAGGAATTCAAAGATTGAAAAAACAGCACCCAGATGGTTTAGACTTTTTCACACACGGAGATGCATTCTTATGCAACTTCTTGGCTGATGGAACCATGCTTGATCTAGAATCTGTAGTTATTGCAGACCCTACAAAAGATCCAGCGACAGTTTTAGAACATCCACTTATTTTAGATCAGGAGAAAAAATTCTGGTATTATGCTTCAGTTTTGCAGGATTTATTGCAATTTAAGATTGATGAACTGGCTTTAGGAGATTTATTTTTGATGAACAGGGTATGCAATTCGATATGCCAAGTTGGAAGCAAATTAAACCAGAATAAAGAAGATCAGGCTTTATTCTATTTCAACAGGGCTTTAGACAGTGTACAACTATTAGGCAACAAAAACTTAGGAATTACATTTAAAGATTATGTGATGCATTCTGAAAAAACAGCTAAAGTACTTTCATAGGTTTATTACCATAAGAGAGCCATTAAGATTAAAAGTGGATTCTAGAATGTTGTAAAGATGGTTTAAGACTTGGATGTCTTTTCCATGCTTATAAATCTCTGACTTAAGCATCATTTCGATTTCAGATCTTCTATTAAGAAACTCCTCCACTTTTTCTAGATTAAATTTATAAAATAAATCGTGGAATTCTTTAAGATAATTGTTGACTTCATGATAAACTTGTATGGTTTCCTTATTAACTTTAATCTTATCCTGTATAACAGAGCTGCATAAATCACGATAAGAGTCCCCTATCTTTTCAAGCTGTTCGATGATATTATAGTAAGATGTGCTTGTGCTGGGTTCGATGATAGACTTATTAAGTAATCTTCTGCAGAAATCACTGTATTTGTTGATCAATGAATCTTTTAAAATTACTTTGTTTAATTCTGTTATATTATCGGATTTAATTACACTGAGGCTTTCTTCTGATACAGAAATCAGGAATAAGAAGCACCTCTTCAATATATTATTGAAATCTTCTACTTTAGGTTTGCTTACTTCTTTTACTTTGAGATGATCGGATCCATGTTCAATGACTTCATATCCTGGACATGTTTTGCTTAGAACATCCATTAGATCATTAAGCTGAGACGATGAATTGAATTTTATGCTAACTTCATCATAACCTTTTTTGTAAAGAGCACCGATAAGACGGTAGACTGATTTGTCGAGCTTTTCTAGATCAATAGATTTTGAGGTTACTTTATCAGATTCTTTTAAACTTACTACTAAATTATTACCTATTTCCTCAACTTCAATTTCAGCACCTTTTTTAATGCCATATTTTTTGACCCATTTGCTAGGCAAACTAACCATTAAGGTGCTTGGACCTATCAGGGCGACCTTTCTTTTCATGTAAAACGTAAATATGTTTGAATATATAAATATTTCGATTAAATTATAATATTATAATTTGTTATTATAATATATTAAAAAAATATATATATAATTCTCATAATTAAAATCGTAATAATAATGGTAAAGATTTCGGAGGTTAAAAATGAAATACAGAAGCATGGAAAAGGATCTGCTTGTAATTTCGTATTTAAGGAGGGATGCGAGAGAAAGTCTTACGAGAATATCAAAGCAGACGAATATTCCTGTATCTACAATATTCGATAAGATAAGGTTTACAAAAGGAAGATTAATTAAAAAGTTTACAACCATAATAGATTTTCAGAATTTAGGATTCTATGCTAGAGCAGTGCTTCTTATTAAGGTTAAAAGGGAGGAACGTGATTCTATTAAGGAATATCTAATAAGTCATAAACATGTTAATTCAGCTTTTCGAGTTAACAATAACTATGATGTATTAGTTGAGGCTGTATTCAAGAATATAAGCGAATATGAGCAATTTGTAGATGAGTTAGATTCAAAATTTACAATAGAACAAAAACAGGCTTTCTTTATTTTAGAAGATATAAAGAGAGAGGAATTCTTGAGCAGTCCAGAATATTTACAGATGGTTAATTTTAATCTTTAATAATTTAGTATTTTGCGTATTGGTGCATAATTCCTTAATCTTGGAAATCTGTGTTCGATAACTCTGCCTACATATTCACGCACTACACCATGGACTTTATGTTCTAATAAATCTTCTAATCTATATACAATAGTATCTTTTAAATCTATCCAGCACCAAGCAATGCTATTGCTTCTATCGAGAAAGCTAAAACTTTTAGTTTGTGTCTCTTTTCCAATTAATCTTTCAACATTTAATTTCTTTAATCTTTCAATCATTTCTTCTAAAGGTCTACCATGGAAATCAATGTCTACAACAAGTAATTTTGAAACATCTCTATCTTTACAATAACCTACAAAACAAGAAGTTCTCTGAAAATCTTTATCGCTAAATAATACTTCATGGCCTACAAATAGGCGTGATCCGTAAAAATTCTTAGATAAGGTTTCTTTTAAATGCCTTAATTTTCTTCTACTTAGTCTTGTGTATGCTAGAGTATTTCTTTTAAATTCGTGAATTCTGCCTACCATATAAGAATCTAGGCTTTCTTGCATAATATTAATAGTAGAATATTCTATATAAATGTTTTTATAAAGAAAAGTATATAAGTATTAAAACTAAATTATTCTGAATATGGAAAAAGAAAAAGCAAATAAGATATTGCAAATATTAAAAAAAGAATATCCTCATGCTAAATATTATCTTAATTTCTCTAGTCCTTTAGAATTACTAGTTGCTGCTATATTATCAGCACAATGCAGGGATGAGGTTGTAAATGCAACTACGCCTAATTTATTTAAAAAGTATAAGGCTGCTAAATCCTATGCAGAAGCAGATTTAAGAGAATTAATCAAAGATATTCGTACAATTAGCTTTGCTGGAAATAAGGCTAAATTCATCAAGAATGCTTGTAAAATTCTAGTTGAAAAATATAACGGAAAAGTTCCAAATACAATAGAAGAATTAGTAAAACTTCCAGGAATTGGAAGAAAAACTGC
This sequence comes from Candidatus Woesearchaeota archaeon, assembly GCA_964362765.1. Lineage (GTDB taxonomy): Archaea > Nanobdellota > Nanobdellia > SCGC-AAA011-G17 > UBA489 > CAYIFT01. The sequence continues at coordinate 7,466 of CAYIFT010000032.1, forward strand.
TACAACAATCCTCGTAAATGCTTACGGTATCGTACTCGGCATCAGCGTCGACACACACGTAATTAGATTGTCTCAAAGAACAGGATTAAGCAAAAATAAGAATCCTGATAAGATTGAAAAATATCTGATGGAATTGTATGATAAAAAAGAATGGAAAAAATTACCTTATATCTTAAAAGCTCATGGAAGAGCAATTTGCCAAGCTCCAATTCCTTATTGTAGTAAATGTGTGATCAAAAATTTATGTCCTAAGCAAGGAGTAACTAAACATTATTAGTTTTTTAAGTATATCTTACTCGATATTTACTAGAACTCTTTAACACCTAAGGATGATGTCCATTACTAGATACGTATCTCCTTTGTAGATCCCATACTCTAAGCAGATTATACATTTTCGCTAAATACACAACTCCAGGAACTCTTGCAACAAAATCATCCAAAAAAATAATATTTCCAAAATCAATTATTCCAGGATTTCCTTCAGGACTCACTATAAAATCTGCTCTACTTTGATCTAATCTATAAACTCCTCTATCTTGACATTGTCTAACAATATCTGCTAAATTATCAAAGTATATTCTATTCATATTTCTTAAAGACACCAATAATGAGTTACCTTCCATATACTCTGAATAAAATGTATCAGCAGACTCTCTTCTTACAAATCTTTGTACGCCTTGAAAACCTTCAAGTAACTGAAGTGCTCTTATTTCTCTATCAACCATCTCTTCAGGCGTAACTCTTCTGCTGAGTTTACTACAATTTAGACCATATACTGTTTTTCTAACTATTCTACCTTCTAAAGTGACCAATACTCCTTCATCTTTTTTTAGAAT
>CAYIFT010000033.1:0-8266 GCA_964362765.1 Candidatus Woesearchaeota archaeon
ACATGAAGTTCCAAGAACTTTAGATGAATTATCCGAAGCATCTGGTATCGATAAGAAAGAAGTCGGAAGAACTTACAGATTTGTTACAAGAGAATTAGGAATAAGAATATTGCCAAGCAATCCTGTAGATTATATACCAAGATTTGCATCAGCTCTCAAACTGACAGCAGAAACCCAGTCTAAAGCAGTAGAAATTCTAGAGATGGCTGAAGATTCTGAATTAACTTCTGGAAGAGGACCTACAGGAATTGCAGCAGCTTCATTGTACGTAGCAGCCTTAATGAACAATGAAAAAAGAACCCAGAGAGAAGTAGCAGACATTGCAGGTGTAACAGAAGTAACAATTAGGAATAGATACAAGGAATTATTCAAGAAATTAAAATTAAAAGATAAATTAAAAGGAAAGAAGATCAAAGTGAAATAACTAGGAAGCAATAAAGTAAACTCCAACAAGCATCACTAAACAAGCTAAAGTTTTCTCAATTATACTTTTTTCATGAAATAATTCTCCACCAATTATAACAATAAATAAACTAGTTAATCTCCTAACAGGAACAACTAAAGATACTAAAGAATCTGGAATTGCAACAGCCCTGAAGTAGGCCCAGTCAGAAATCAAAGTTGTTATGGCAACTAAAACTATCAATAACCCATTGGTCTTTAAACTATAAATTATGTCCTTATACCCCTTATATTTTACACTCTGATAAATAAAAGTGAATATTGATGCAAATAAGAATTCAAAAAACATCATAGTTAATACACTAACTTTAGCTAAAACAATCTTGTCCAATATTCCAGAAAAAGCCCCTACGATTAAAGATAAAAAAATATAATGAATATACTTTCCTCTGAATAAAACATTAATATGTTTAAATCCATGTGGATGTATTACGCCTTCTAATATATAACCGCCGAATAAAATAAATCCAACACCAACAAGCTGAATGATTGTAGGGGTCTCTTTTAAGAAAATAAAAGCAAGAATTAATAATAAAAACGGACTAAAATTCTTCAAAGGTTCTACGGCACTTAATTCCATATGCCTATAAGCTTTAACTATTAACAGCCACGAGATAGAAAGAATAAAACTCTTGAATATAATTATCAATAAAATATTCAGGTCAGCATCAATTCCATATATCGGAATAAATGGCAATAAAATTATCCACATCATAAAGCAGAATGTAGTCAAATACATTGTTGCGTGTTCTTTTATTAAAACCTTTTTCTGAAAAATTCTCTGGATCGTTAAAATGGCAGCAGATAATACAGTAAGAATCAACCAGCTATTCAGATGAAAACTCAAGCTTACACCTCCACGCTAAAAAAATCATTTGCTGATGCAGTATTTCTGAATATATTTTTTGCTTCTTTCTCTAGTTCTTCCACATTTTTATATCTCTGACTGAAATGTGTTAAAACTAATTTCTTGGCATTAGCTTTTTTTGCAATCATCGCAGCCTGCTCACTTGTAAGATGCATGTAATCCTTAGCTTTATCTTTTAAGTCACTATGGTAAGTGCTGTCGCAAATTAATAAATCAGAATCTTTAGCTAGCTTATGACAGTTACCGCAGACAGCTGTGTCCATGATAATAGCAGCCTTCTTTCCTTTCTTAATGTATGTTGCGTTCTTAACTTTAATTTTCTTGCCTTGAAACATAATATCCTTTCCTTTCTGTAAATTTCCTAGTACAGGGCCTTCAGGAATTCCTAATCTCTTAATGTAATCAAGATTAATCTTTCTTACATCTGCTTCCTTAATATAATATCCTATGCAGGGAATACTGTGCTTCAAATAATAAGCTCCAATAGAAATTGATTCATTCTCAAAAACCAATCCATCTTTGTTTATTTCATTCACCTTCATCTTGATCCTGTCTTTTAATCCCAAAGCATTAGCAATCTTATTGAACTTATTTTTAGATCCTCTAGGTCCATATATTTGTAGAGTTTCAGAATATTGATTTTTACCTAAATTCTCAATCACACCAGCTAATCCATAGTAATGATCACCATGCCAGTGCGTAATCAGTATTCTTGTTAATTTCGGAGGAGCAAACCCGAGAATTCTTAATTGCCTCTGTGTTCCTTCTCCGCAGTCAATTAAAATATTCTCAGTCTTATGGCTAACTAAAATAGCACTATGATTCCTTTCCTTTGTTGGAATCATACTACCAGTTCCAAGAAAAACAACTTTCATAGGTTTTCAATTAAAAGCTGCTTATAAATACTTTATGGTTTTCGAAAATTTTTCATATTTTTTAACATTAAAGCCAATTTTTTCTACCAAATCCGTAACATTTTCTAGTGATCATAAATAAAATATAAAATTCACATGGAAAGGTTTATTAAGAACAAAGAATTATCAACATTATGAAAAAAGTCTCTCGTAAAGTAATAAGCCGAAAAACAAAAAGTAACAGTAATCTTAAGAAAGGAGATGTTACTTGGGTTTATGAAATGTTAGGATGGAAGAAAGATGAAAAATAATTCAAGCGAAATTTCTGGTTTTGCACTCGGTATTAGGGTTATTAAAAATTTAGATGGTTCTAATACTTGTGAATTAGATTTTTTAAATAATAAAACCCCTATCGAGGTTGTCATAATGCAGCTAGAAACTTTCCTAAAGGAGCAGAAAAATAAATACTTTGAATCATATACAAATGATCTAGAAAAAGAGGACTAATTTTGTTTAATAGATACTTTTTTAAATCATCTATATTCTATTTAATTTGATGTCAAAGAAGGATAAGAAGGTTTCTCAAGAGGTTCCCAAAGAGCCTGAGAAAACACAAGAAGAAAAGCCTCTTGAAAAAATCAAGGCTCTCCTAGCTAGAGAACGAGTTCTTTCTGAAGATTCTGGTTCTGCCCGTGAATTATATGACCAAAGCAGATTTGGTGAACCTAAAGATAGCAAGGTTAATTATTCCCTTGTTGAAGCCCTTTATTTGTTAGAAAAAGGTAAGATGGACATATTCGATGAAAAAGATAAAAAGATTTCCTTTGATGATTTTGCTAAATTAGCAAGAATAGTAGAGCCAAATTTCATGGTAAGGTATGCTGCATACAAAGATATGCGGTCTCGTGGTTATATTGTAAAAACAGCCTTAAAATTCGGAGCAGATTTTAGAATATATGATAGGGGCATAAAACCAGGAGAAGATCATGCTAAATGGATTATGTATCCAGTCCATGAAGGAGAGCATTTTGGTTGGTACGACTTCTCTGCTAAGAATAGAGTAGCTCATTCAACAAGAAAAAGATTATTACTAGCTGTAGTGGATAATGAGCAAGATGTTGTGTATTATGAAATCGCGTGGAAGCGTCCTTAGTATAAACAAATACAGTCTTTAAATCCTAATCCTTCAGCTTCTAGTTTTGAATTAAATTTCATTAATTTTTCAGAATTAGTTGCTTTAGCTAATATACAATCTGCTCTATGCACTTCGAAAGTATCCCTGTTTCCAACCAACAATAATGAATTGTTATTCTGAATTTGTTTAGCTAACATTAAAAGAATCTGTTTCTGAATATCTTCTATTTTATCTAATCTGCTCCTAATCTTCCAGTTTTCATGCTTTAAGCTAGAAATATCTCTAGATACTAAATTAAAAGAATTTATTATGTTTCTTTCTATTTGATTAATGTTTCTCATAAAATTAGGTTTTATATAATTGAACCGCAAAGAACTGATAATGCGACGTTGTATCAACAGTTATTTCTCTCCTCTCTCTTCTACGAAATCCACCACCTGTCCCGTAGAGTGAATAGCGGGGCCATACTTTTAATTCGCTTAGTGCAAATCCATTAACATCTTCTTGTAGATTACGAGATTCAACCTCATATGCCACCAATAATTCAATTGGATGACCGGGACACCAACAAGGATTTCTAACAGGAGGTACGTTCATAGATTGTTTTATTAAAATAAAAGGCAACCCAATAGTTTTAGCAACAATTGTACCCGCTTTAATTTTTTCTGTAATGTCTACTAAATTCCTACTTAATTCACTAAGATCATGTCTTTCTCGAATTTCGTCACCTATTATACTAACTTCTTCTTCAGTAAATCTAATCTCTCTTTGATGATGTGTCAGCCTATTACGCAATTCTTCTTCATGACTAAGGTTTATTCGAGAGGATGTCATATTTCATTACAACAGAACCCATGTTTATAAATCTTTCTATTTTAACCACTTAAAAGTGGGTATAGAAGCCTATTAACTAGGTCGGAATAATCTTGATGCTTTTTTTATCTTTAACTAAAATACCTTGTTTTCCGGGTGTTATATTATATTCATTCGTTATATCGCTTGGTATCCTTACAGCAATGCTATTGCCCCATTTCGCAAAAGTTATTTCTTTGGCGCTTCTTAATCTCCCATACTTATCTGCTAATACCTTCAGCTGCTTCATTGTCATAATCTCTTCACCACATGATTGCATTGTTGCGTTAGCGGTTGGTAGAAAACAATAAAGGGGTTGTTTTTATAAACATAAATACTTAAATATAATAAATCTCAGAATAAAGTTATGATCGATATAAAAGAGCTAAGAAGCAAGGTTCTAGAGATAGTAAATCTTAATGGTCCTGTTCTGCCAGTTCAAATATCAAGAAAATTAGGTTCAGATACAATATTTGCAGGCGCAGTTTTATCAGAATTAATCGCTTCTAAATTAATAAAAATAAGTACTGCAAAAATAGGTAGTTCTCCAGTATACTATATTCAAGGTCAAGAAGAAAAATTATCTATTCTATATGATCATCTTCCAGAGAAAGAAAAAGAATCTTACAATCTTCTAAAAAGTCACCAATTCTTAAGAGACAAAGATCTTGAACCTTCATTAAGAGTAGCATTAAGAAACCTAAAAGATTTTGCAGTTCCTTTAAATATTAATCAAGATTTAATCTGGAAATGGCATCTAACAAAAGACGAAGAAATGCAGATAGCTCTGCAAAAACAACCAGTACAACAACATAAACCAGAAATTCAGCAAGTTATTGTAAAAAAAGAACAAACTAAAAAAATAATCAAAGAAAAGATGGCAAATGGTGATTTCTCAAAAATAATTAATAAATTCTTAACAGATTATAAGATATCATTAATCGAACAGCAAATAATAAGAAAGAATGCAGAAATAAATATGGTGATCAAAGTTCCATCAAGCTTAGGAGAATTAGAGTTTCTATTAATTGCAAAGAATAAGAAATCAATATCAGATTCTGATTTGACATTAGCTTTTAATAAGGCTCAGATGAAAAAACTTCCAGCCTTATTAATTTCTACAGGAGATTTAACTAAGAAGGCAAAAGATTATCTAGAAAAAAATTTAAAAGGTTATCTAATATTCAGGAATATATGAAAAAAGAGATTATAATACTGTTGATATTATTGGTATTTATACCGCAAGTAAATTCTGTTATCTATGATAGTATCTATGAGTATATGCATAAAATCGATGAAGAAATCCCGATAATTGTTGGTTTAAATGCTTCTAGTTCGGATAGTATTGCAGCCACAAAGATTGTATTAAAGATATTACAGGAAAGAAATGTAATTCTCGAGGTTAATACGGAAGATAAAGTTAATCTTAAAATAAATAAAATATTAATCGGACATCCATGCGATAATCATCTTATTAAAATGGACTGCATTATGTGGCCTTATGATGCTGGACAGGGAATTATTAAGGTCATAGGTAATGATCTAGTAATCTCAGGTTCTACCCCAGATGATACGATAAGAGCAGCACTAGCAGCAGCAAATTATAAATTATTTTCTATCCTAAAAGCTAAAAAATTTGTCTTAGTCACAGGAGATTCTCTTGATCTGGGCAATCTGCAAGTTACACAAGCTAAAGAACCGAATGAATTCGTATGCGGAGATCAGATTTGCGAAGTAGGAGAAAAATATCTATGCTTTGTAGACTGTGCAAGAAAGTCATGCGATGATATCTGCAGATCAGCAGGTTTTAAGTCATCAGCATGCAGACCAACCACACCCATCGTAAATAAATCATCTTGCTATCCTGATGAGACCGATAGAGGCCCAGGCTACTGTTCAACTGGAAGATCTTGTTGCTGTTCAAATAAAGAAATAAAACAGCAAGAAACCATTCAGCAGCAACCACCCCAGCAAGAACCTAAAATTCAAGAACCAAAACAAGAATCAAAAGCTTACAAAATTCTAAAAAACATAATACTCTTTTTTACTAAACCAAAAGTTATAGCTTGGATTATTGTTCTTGTTATATTAGGAGCATTAGGATACCTAGCTTATTATTATCTAAAACCAGATCTTCTTTAAATCCTTAAGAACAGATTTAATTATAAAAATTATGATAGCAATCACAATACCGAATATTATAAAATTCTTCAGATTAAATGAATATAATCTTTCTTCAGCAACCTTAGTTTCTTGATAATTACAATCTACTTGAAAAGTATTCAAAATAATTATAATTAAAGCTTCTGTTGCTTTTGCAGCTGCTAACTGAGGGATTCTCTCATCTTTAGTCATTATCCATCCTTGCCATGTTAATCCTTCTCTTTCTCCTAATCGCAGTATTTCATCAATAGAATAATCTTTCTTAGTACAATTTACAAAATAATAATTCTTTGAAGCCTGATCCTCATATCCTTTATGTAATTTATAAACTTCAGCAGTATAATGTGGAGCTGCAAAAGAATCAGTAATATAATGACTGGCTATTCCCAAAAATAAGCTAGCATTCTCAAAATCTCTTTTATTTAAGGTTTCTTTAGTTTTATCTAAAAACTCTTTCGTCTTTCCAACAGATTCTGGATAATGATGATTCCCAAAATCTTTGAACTCCTTATCTGGAATTATAGATCCATATTCAATTGCAGATAAATTCAATTTTTCTTGCAAATCATCTGGCAGATAATGAAAAACAGTTCTAGCTTGTGCTTGATGAGTATCCCAGTTCCAAGCTAAAACAAAATTACTTAATATTAAAATAAAAAATAATATCTTCTTTATCATTTTAATTATACACCTTCTTTACCCTAATAAATATAGGGTAAATAAAAGACAATAATCCCATTATAATTAGTCCTAAATAAAGATTGTTAAATACAATGAATATGGATATAAATATCGTCATTCCTATTATTCTACCGAAATTTAGCATGAATTCTCTTGGTATCATCGAATCTTCTACTTTTGGATATTTATCTACAACTAAAGCAATCATGAAAGGCCAGCTTAAAGACAAGAAAAATCCAGCTAATGCGCTAAACATGATCCATGAATAAATATCTTTACTAAATCCTAAAGATAAAACGCTTAATGCAATAAAAGTTGGTAAAATATACAAGAAAGATTTTCTATTCCTCATTCTGTCAGATATCTTTCCGAACAATAGATTACCGAAGAATGCTGCGAATGCTAAAATCGATGAAAATAATCCGAGTTTAATTGGGGTCTTGATGTAAATTAATGTAATAAGAGGAATGATGCTAAAAATAATGCTCTCGATTAAACCTTCGAAAAATAGTATCATTCTTAATCCCTTTATGCTTTTAAATAAATCAAATAAAGAGAAATTAATTCTGACATTCTCAACTTTGGTTATCATATAGAATAAAATTAAGGCTAATACTGCTGTAATAATAAAGATAAACTCAAAGCCATATTTATCAACAATAAAACCTTTTATTCCGGGAATTAATATTCCCAAAATCGGTCCGATAGAAAATAATAATCCAGAACTTAACCCTATTTTATCTTTCTGCGTTAACCTATAATGATTTATATTATAGCACACAGAAAAGAAAACCATATTCATTCCAACCAACATTCTTGAGAGATATAACTGATACTCTGAAGTCAGACTATATAATAATAAAAATTTAGCAATAGAGAATGTTACAGCAATTACTAATCCTGTCTTAGTTGATAATTTTCTTAATATTAGTAGCAATAATACAGCACTTGAATACTCAATCAAATCAGCAACTAAAATTTGTGTATAGCTTAAGCCTCTATATATAAAATACAAGTACGTTAATGACATAGCTAAGGCATTTGTAAATAAAAATCCGATATAAAATGTGTAAAGGTTCAAAAATTTCTTGTCAAACATCCAATCACCGAATAAGTAACTACATTTAAATCTTTTTATCAGAAGATTTTTAAATGACTAATCAAACTTTTTCATCGTGGCAGAGTAGCTCAGCCTGGTAGAGCACGCGGCTGTTAACCGCGCGGTCGAAGGTTCAAATCCTTCCTCTGCCG
>CAYIFT010000034.1:0-8112 GCA_964362765.1 Candidatus Woesearchaeota archaeon
ATTTTATCTTCTTTGTTATCCCAAAGTTCTTTCATCTTAAGTTGTTGGATTTTTGTTAGAAATTTGTCATTTCTTTTTTTACTTAATTTTCTCAAAGCCTTAATATTTTCCTTCAATTTGTTGAGCTCCTCTTTATTTAATACATCGAAAAACTTAATATCCAGACTGATTTTTTAATCATTTAAATATCAATTATTATTTTATTTTTTGCTGGATTGATACTCACTTCTTTGCCTTCTTGTAGTTTGACAAATTTAGCTATTTCCTTAGGGATTCTAACCATTAAAGAATCTCCAACTTTGCCAACCTTTACTTTTTTCGATAGCCCGAATAAACCTTTTTCTTTTGATTTAGCTTGTATCTTTTTTGCTATTTCTAAATCGAAAAAACTCTCCCCACAATTAGGGCAAACCATTGCCGGAAATTTTCCTAAGAATACGCCGTACTCTTCGTAGCCTATCTCCTTATTTTCCATTTCTATTTTACAAAATACACATTTCATTTTTTGACCTCCGTCGGATAGATAGTTATAACATACAAAACATCTTCTAACTCTTCAAATACAACTTCATAGCCATGCATATTTGCATACCACTTGTTTTTTTGTATTTTATCCCTCCATTTCATGCCTTTTTTAATTATTTGTTCGACTTCTTTTATGTCTAAACCTAAAATGTCTGCTTTTTGTTCTGCATGTAGACCGATTACTATTTTAATTTGAAATCACCAGATATCTTTAGATATCTTTAGTTAATAAATCTTTCTGTAGAATTTCAAAACAACCAAAAGCTTTATATATTAGTTATTATTCTATAGTGGTGAATAATTTGGGAGTTAAAATGACAATTTCATTAGAAAAGATATTAACAATATCGGCTAAAGAATGGTCTACAATAGAATCTAGTGCATTATCTGATTATAAAGCAGAAGGAGTGCATTATCATGGTGCTGCTTCAGATGAAGACGTAGACGTTCATGCAGGATTTGCATCGGTAGTTCCTGATAATGCAGAGGTTGTTGTATCATATAGATTTAATATTGCTTTGGCCGGAACCGGTGGACGTTTAAATCGTAATTTGTCAGCAGGCGGAACTGCTTTAATACCAAAGGAGAAAAAATAAAATGAAATCAAATATATTTAAACTAGGAATTTTAGCTTTAATATTATTATTTAGTATTTCTTTCGTTAGTGCCAGTCATTTCGAGTCTGGACCATCAAGTTATGCTTTAGGTTATGGTTATTCTAGACCTTTTTCATATTCTAATACCGCTAACGGTAATCTAGATTTTAACAGGAATTCATTTGATTTAAACAGAAATACCTTCAATCTTAATAGAAATGCTTTAACAAGCAATAATAGATTTAGCAATTTAAATCAGGATTTCAGATCTTTAGGGTTCTTAGACAGTATATTACAGAACTTAAATCAAGATTCAAGCTTAAATTTAAATGATGGATACAGTTTTACTAAAGGACCTTGTACAACTAAAGTAGCTAAGGTTAATTTCCATGGAAGAGACAATGATTTCAAGATAACCCAAGAGGTTTGTGATAATATACAAGGAAATTTCTTCAAGAATAATCAGTTTAGTAATTCAGCAAGCAATAATTTAGGAGTAAATAGAAATTACTTTGGAGCTAGCTTATTGAATAATAGATTTTCTAATGAAGGATTTGTAAATCAGAATATATTAAATCAGAATAGATTTACAGAGGATTTAAGTCAGAGTCAGAATACTTTACAAGTAAGCTTTGGAAAAGGGGATATAGTTGTGTTTAATTAATTAAGTAAAATGACATATTCTGCTATAATACAGAGGAGAACAGTAACTCCTGCGAATGAGAAAATAATGAGTAGAGAAAATTATGTTATATTAGAAGGCAGAGACCATCCGGACTTATTAGTTTCAATGCATCGATTAACTTTATCTGAAGCCTTACCAGCTTCAGTTAAATATAATCTGGTTAAAACTTTGTTTAATAGAGCTGGAAAAGATGATAATGGAAATCAAAATCCGTTGGATCCTTCAGGATTTTTAGGATATTTAACTAATGGGGAAGCACAGAAAATAGTTGCTTGTAGCACAATTACTATTCCATTACAATATACCTTTGTTCCAGACATAGATCAATTCCGCAGGTTTTTAGGAGTATTAAGATCTAGAAAAGCTTTTGATGGAACTGGAAAAAGGATAAGAAAATCAAGATTAAATGAAGTTCTGGATGATATAACTAAAGTAAGGGAACCTTATAGAGGAGAACATCTAGACGGTTTATTCAGTAGAAAAGATGAGAAACTACAGATTACTTATCATAAATTTAATAGTGATGGAAGATTAGAAAGTGTTACTGAATTATTAGATGAAGATACCTTAATAGAAGATAGAACTCCAGGAATAAGTTTAGTAGATTGGATAAATAATCCAACTTTCCAAGGTCTTCCAAGAAAGAATGTAAAATCTGGAAGCTTATATTATTGGTGTCCAAAAGAAAATTTCGTCGCGTGGTTCTGGGCTGATTCCGGCGGGGCTTACCTCAATTGCAATGTGGTCCCTTCGGACTCGCTTGCTTGGCTCGGGGTACGCGTCGCACGCGTCAAAGAATAAAATTAATCTGTTTTATTGTAAAAGAAAATCCCGTTGGCCTTTTAATAATTTAACTGCTTCTTTTAAGTTTTCCAATGCTTCTTCGACTGTATACCCACGGCTAACAACATCTAGTTCTGGACAAAGGGCAACAAATTGTTTTTCACCTTTTCTTATAACGGCTGTGAATGATTTCATATATAAAGAAAAACCTTAAAGGTTTAAAAATATTCCGGTAAGGTACTTCATTATTCAACCAATATAACTTAATCCTTCTTCATCGTCTTCAGGAGACGGAAGCTGGTTAACTTTTTTCTTCAATATATTTGTTATTTTATTGATATTCTTAGATTTAGAAGCGAATTCTTTTTCTATTTCACTAATCTCAGAATCTAATTCAGATAGATCAATATTAAGTCTTAATTGTTTTGATAATATTTTTAAGATATTACGAGCACCTTTTATTCCCAGGTAATTAGGATGACCGAATGTTTCCGCTAACAACGCAATAGCTGGAATTTCTTTTTTAGCTGCTAATCCTGGAAGTAGACCTGAGACTCCAACAATAGGGCCTACAACACCATGAATTTGAGTATTAACAAGGTTAGACTTATATTTAGAAATTATTTTTTTGTCATTTCCAGTGCAATATACTTTAGGCTCTGATGGTATTTTCGGAAGAGCTATTCCACCTAAAGTAATAATTTCTTTTAAAGAATCTTTTTTGAATGTATCTAAGATAACATCACAGAATTCATAACATGATCTTTCATTAATCGGCTGAATATCTCCTGCTAAAAATAGTAAAGTTCTGTCTTTTACGTTCTTATAATAAATGTTAATTGATGGCAGTTCCACCATATTTTCTTCATTAACAAACACACAATGAGGCAGATCATAAGATGATAATTCGAATAATTTCTTGGCATTTAAAGCGTCTATTAAGAAATCTACAGCTATCTTGCCTACATTACCCATGCCAGGAAGACCTTCTATAAGAACAGGGTCTCTTAATTTGGCTTTAGAAATTTGCTTTATTTCCCAGACCATCGTATTGGTATATAGTTGATATGTTTTATATAAAGGTTTCTTTTTTAGCCAGTCTTCTGTATTTGCCGTATTTATCTTCAGGAGAATATTTAGCTGGTTTAGGTGTTATTGTTGGAGATTTACAAGCAGGGCATTCTTTTTTTAAGGTGTAAATATGACATGGTTTACAGAATAATATTTCTACTTTCATCTGATTAATTGAACCTCACCATTTTGAGATTTTAATTCTTTTGTCAAGAAGCCTACTAATTCGTCTATGAATGCCTCTGCTTTTTTATATTCTGTAGATGTAATCGTTAATCTATACCGAGGGGCGCCTAGATAAAGGATGTTTAGATTGAATTTATTTTTATTGCTTAATTCAATTGCTTTTAATAAAGAAGATTTTATTACTTCTATGCCGTTGCTTGCACTGCATTTTATTGATATGTTCTTAGATATTTTTAATTCCTGGGGTTTGAATGTGGTTTTTGCTATTTCAATAAATTTATCTGCCAATTTTTTATCTGCGATGAATGACTGAACTACACTTTCATTACCTGAGGCGGCTTCTTTGAAGAAAGCACCCAGTGAACCATACTTTTCTATAATCTTGTACCCCACCTTATCATACATATCTTTTAAAGATAATTTGGATTGCTTACCGAGAATTTCTAGGATCTTTTCAGATTTTAGTTCTAACTGGAGATCCTGATTTTTCTTGATACGCATCGATGTTGTGACCCTTCTTAATGATAATTCGATATGATTTCTTTCTTTATTGATTCTTAGAACGTAGCATAAGATCTTCTTTCCTTCCCTTACATATTCACGAATTGTTCTAATTCTTCCAGGAGCGATTTCTGAAATATGAATGATACCTTCTCTATCCTTGTATTCATCTAGGGAAGCAAATATAGAATTATGAAGTATCTTTTTGACTGTGCATAGGGTTATTTCTTCTTCATGCGGAAAGCCTTCTCGTTTATAGAACATCTTTATGAAAGAACCTCGAGTATTCTGGCTTTAATTCTTCCTTTTCCACCAGTAGGTTCAGCAAGGGTTTTGCCACAGACCAGGCAGTCTATTTTAGTGGCTGGTTTTCCAAATATTATCTGCTCGTTCTTGCATTTAGAGCATCTTACTTTTACAAATCTTGATTTAGTTTCTTTTAGGATATCTGCCATAGTAAGTGGTTTAATAGGTTAATTTATAAAATTATCGTACAGTAAGATTTATATACTAATTATCTTTTATTTAATATTAATGAGTGAAGTTAAGATTGTAAATGGGGAAAAGAAGGATGTTCTTAAAAGCTTAACAAAGTTCTTAACAATAGCTTTAGGAATATTAACTGGGGTTGTTATAATAATAAGCTATGATAATCCTGGAATAACAGGGTATACTGTTTTTAGCGGAGTTTATGGAGTTGCTTCACCTTTTGTGTTAATATTCCTGTTATTAGTTATAATCTATATGTATGTGAAATTACATAAAGAATAATTATTCGAAGACAACTTTCTTTGTTCTAAATCCTTTTCTTTGTGTATGGGTTTTATTACAAACTATACACTTATATCTGAAATCTGTTTTCTTCGATGTTTTTAATCCTTTTACAGCAGGCTTAGAACCCCATCTTCCTCTGTTACCAAAACCAATACCTCGACCACGCTTCATTGCGCGAGCAATAGAACCTTTCTTAAGAGTACCTCTTTCTTTATGCTTAGACAAGCTAATCGAATGTTCAGTGTGTTTCTTGCAATATGGACAGTACCTTTTGGTTTTCTTAGGAACTTTCATTCTTTATTTCTTCAGCTCGATTTTTGTTAATTAATAATTCAGCTATTTGCTTTGGCAATAAACTTACGTCTTCTTGTTCGAATGGACCATATATGTTGAAATCTGTTCCCACAAATTTTGGAACAGGGTGTATTAGCCTAACGAGTAGGTTTTCTTCAAGCTGCTTTGGACTTTCAACGGTTTTTATATCTTTGGGTGGTTCTTCTATTAATGGTAATCTGGCAGAAATAAGATTGTCTAAGACTGATTTTCTGTAAAGCTCTACTGTTTCTAGCACAGATTTAAAGAACTTTCTTTCTTCTGGAAGTAGAGGCAAGGTTTCATCTTTGCTTCTTGATTTTGATAAGAATAAGGCGTTTTGAATGATTTTGTTTTCCCTTCTTTCGTATAATTCCTTTAACATTCTTTTTACAGCCTCTACCTCTTTGTTTATTTTTGTTATTTCCTTTGCAAACATCACATTATCTTTTTGTGTTTCTATCAGATTAGTCTTATCTTGCAAGTATTTTATGATGTTTTTGTAGAAGTTTTTATCCAATTGCTGCAATTCAGCAGATACCTTTTCTTTTCTTAGAATATCATAAAGAACTTCAGAGGTTATTATTTCAGCCATATGGATTACACAATCATTAAGCTTATTAAAGATTTTTATTTTATAAGCTATATATGATAATCAAGCATATTCCAGAGGATTTCTATGTGAAGGAAGAAATGGAGCTGAAATTAGGTAGAGGGGACTATAGCTATTTTATACTGGAGAAGAAAAATATCGGAACTTTAGAAGCTGTTAACTTGATAGCTGGAAAGCTAGGAATTAATCAGAAAAGAGTTGGATTTTCCGGATATAAAGATAAGAAAGCTGTAACTGAGCAATATATCTCAATTTTTAAAATAAATAAAGATAATGTTGGTAGATTAAATTTATATGGTATAAATTTAACTTATATTGGAAGCGGGAATGAGAGAATAAATGCTGGTGATCTTAAACATAATTATTTTAGAATTGTAGTAAGATACTTAGATGAGAAAAATAAATTAGAAAATAGAGAATTCAAGAATTACTTTGATGAACAGAGATTTGGAATAAATAAAAATAATCATCTTATTGGAAGAGCCATAATAAAAAGAGAATTTGACAAGGCTTGTAATTTATTAAAATTAAATGTTGAAAATAATAATTATGTTGGGGCGTTAAGGACAATAGATAAAAGAAAACTTAGATTTTATGTAAGCGCATATCAATCGCATCTTTTTAATGAAGTATTAAATAAATTAAATAAGAAAATTGGGAAATTGCCAATTTTGGGGTATTTAACTGAGTTGGATAATACATTTAAACGATTATACGGGAAGGTAATGAAAGAAGAAGGCATTGGGCAGGAGGATTTTATCATAAAGCAAATGCCTGAGCTGAGTTCTGAAGGTGCGATGAGAAATGCTTATGAAATGGCCATGGATTTCAAATATTCTTATGAAGACGATGAAATATTTAAGGGAAAGTATAAAGCCATATTAGAGTTTAAACTTAATCCAGGGACATATGCTACCTGCTTTGTGAAGAGTTTGTTTAGTAAAGGTTTATAAATTATTTTAATTGCTTAATTTTATGTTTAAATTCTTAAAAGAAAAGCTGAAGGGGGTATTAGGAAAGATAAGCAAGAAGGTAGAGGAAGAGGCTCCCGAAGAAGTAGAAGAGATAGTTACTGAGAAGAGGGTTAAAAAGAAAGAGAAGAAGCCGAAGAAGTTAAAGGAAAAAAAAGAAGTCAAAGAGATAAAAGAGAAGCCAAAAGTTGTTGAGGAAAAAGAGTTAGAGATTAAGGAAGAGGAAAAACCTAAAGAAAAGAAAAAAGGTTTCTTTGCAAAATTATTTTTTAAGAAAGAGAAGAAGGAAGAGAAAATAAATGAAAAGGCTGTTGAAGAAGTTAAGAAAGAAAAGATTGAGGAAATAAAAGCAGAAGAAAAAGAAGAGGTTGAAACTCCTGAAATTAAAGAGGAAGAAACGAAGGTTGAAGAAAAAGCAGAAGAGAAGAAGGGGTTCTTTTCTAGAATAAAAGAAAAAATAATTACGAAAAAAATATCAAGTGAAAAATTTGAGGAATTATTTTCTGACCTCGAAATTATACTCCTTGAAAACAATGTTGCATTGGAAGTTGTTGATAAGATAAAAAATGACTTAAAGGAAAAATTAGTTGATAAACCAATAAAAAGAGGGGCAGTTCTAGATACGATAAGATTGAATCTGAAAAGCAGCATTGAAGACTTGTTTAAGTTTGAATCTATTGATATAATAAAAGAGATTAAGAATAAGAAAGAGAAACCCTATGTAATTTTGTTTGTGGGAGTCAATGGTGGTGGTAAAACAACAACGATAGCAAAAATAGCTAATATGTTAAAAGAACATAAATTAAGTTGTTTGTTAGTGGCTGGGGATACATGGAGGGCAGCGGCTATACAGCAGTTAGAAGAGCATGGTAAAAAGTTAGGAATAAGGGTAATTAAGCATGATTATCAAAGTGATCCTGCTGCAGTTGCATTCGATGGCATAAAAGCAGCTAAAGCAAATAATGCAGATGTTGTGCTGATAGATACTGCAGGAAGACAGCACAGCAATATTAATCTTATGAATGAAATGGAGAAAATTGTCAGGGTTGCCAAGCCAGATCTGAAAATATTCATAGGCGAATCGATAGCCGGGAA